>JAJYYT010000027.1 GCA_021800645.1 Actinomycetes bacterium | reverse complement strand
CGTAGCGAGCCAGTGAACGCCGCCGTCTGCTACCGGCTACGCGCCTCCTTGCTGGGTGACGCGCCTGTGACTCGCGGGCTCTGCCGGGTCGACGCCGAGGACATGCTCGAGACGGTGGAGGAGCGCCGCCACGTGACCCCGCTCCCCGATGGGCGCATCGTCGCGGGCGACGGGCACGAACCGAAGGAGCTCGATCCAGACCAGCTCGTCTCCATGAACCTCTGGGGCTTCACGGCGGAGATGCTCGGGTTGCTCGAGGCGGCCGCGGACTTCGCACAGGGCGGCGAGGTGCTCCTCCCCGAGGTCGTCGACAGGCTGCTCGCCCAACGGCGGGAGAGCTCGGCGGGGGCGGCAGAGGTGAAGGTGCTACGAGCCTCGGGCCGCTGCATCGGCGTGACCCACGCCGCCGACGTGCCATTGGTGCAGGCCGAGCTCGCGCGGGAAGTCGGACGCGGCGAGCGGCCCGCGCAGCTCTGGTCGTCGGAGCCCGTCGTCGGGCAATGACCACGCCCGGCGCCACCCCGGCGGCGCCGAGGCGGAGTCGCCGCCTCGTGGCTGCAGCCGCCGTCAACGGCGCCCTGGTCGTGGCCGAGATCATCGCCGGGCTCGCCGCACGATCATCGGCGCTCCTGTCCGACGCGGGCCACAATCTGGCAGACGTCGGGGCGATCGTTCTCTCGCTGGCCGCGCTGCGCTGGGCATTGCGGCCCCGAAGCGAGCAGCGCACCTACGGCAACCACCGAGGCACCATCCTGGCCGCCCTGGCCAACGCCACTTTCCTCGCGCTCGTCACCTGCGCGGTGGTGGCGCTCGCCGTCTACAGGTTGCTCCACCCGGCAGCCGTCCACGGACCGCTCATGAGCGAGGTGGCGGGTGCGGCCCTCGTGGTGAACGCGGCGGCGGCGCTGACGCTGCGCGACCCTGGCCGTGACCTCAACCTGCGAAGCGCCGCGCTCCACATGGCGGCGGACGCGGCAGCCTCGGCGGGGGTGGTGGTCGCCGGGATCGTGGTCGCCTTGGTTGGCCGACGCGCCGACCTGGCGGACCCCGCGGCGGCCCTCGCCGTCTCCCTCCTCATCCTCGCCCAGGCGGTGCGGGTCGTGCGGCAGAGCGCAGACGTGCTCTTGGAGTCGACGCCGTCGGACGTGGACCTCAGCGAGCTGCGCAAGGCGCTCACGTCGGTGGATGGAGTCGCCGAGGTCCACGACCTCCACGTGTGGAGCTTGTCGAGCGACTACCGCGCGCTCTCCGCACATCTCGTTCTCACCGGCCACCCCACCCTGGAGGCCGCGCAGGCGGTCGGCGCGGCGGTCCGGCGGCACGTCTCCCCCCAATTCGACATCGCGCACACCACGTTCGAGATGGAGTGCGAGCGCTGCGACGACCAGCTCGCCGATCCCTGCAGCGTCGACGACGCGCTCCATGCCCCCGGACGCGGCGAGACCCCGAGTAACCGTCCGGCCTAGACCGTCCAGCTCCTCGGGGCCAACGCCATGGCGACCCGAGGTCTCCGTTCCCGGGGCAGTGTCGGACAACCCCGTTCCCGTCGACAGCGCCGCGAGCTCCAGGGAGCTCCCGGCCCGTTCTTGCGGGCCACCTCTGCTCGAATGTCCTTCCCCCGCCTTCGACTCGTGCCTCTCGGCACCAGCCGGTCCATCCGGTCAGCCTTGCAGCCTTCCTTGAGGACGTTCGGTTTGGCCTTGCGGCTCCGCCGATCGCTCGTCCGTCGGTCCGCCTTGCGGCGCCCCTCCGTCCGATGACGGGTTCGATCACTCGAACAATCCAAAGCGTGCACCTCCACGCGCGAAAAGGCAAGAGGCCGAACGGAAATCCCGAGGTTGTCCCCACAATTGTCGGCGATCTCCCCAGGTGTGGACGTGTCATCCCCAAGTGTAAGGTCCGCTGTCCCCAGGCAATCCCCAGGTTCGCGGGCACCGAGGCCTCAGTCGCACGAGCACGGCGAGCTCGCCCGCGCGGATGCGAGCCGAGACTCCCCACGTCTGCCCGGCACGCCCTGCTCGCTCGGAGGAAGAGACCATGAAGACCGCCTCCGACGACCCGGTGTGCCCGCCAGCTCCCCGAGGGACGGTCCGAAGGCCCGATCGGCATTGACGAGATGGCCGAGGACGAAGCGCCACCACTCCGCCAACCGGCACCGCCTTGCGCAGCCGAACCGCCTGCAGCTCGTCGCGCGCGCTAGGGCTCGTAGCGTTCCAGGGACCTGGGGCGGCGCACGGTCACCGCTGCGACGACGGCGCTCAGAGCGAGAAGGCTCCCAGCAATGTCGAACGAGAGGTGGAGGCCGGACCCGAAGGCTTCGTATGCCGCGTGGACGACCTTGGTCGCCAGGTTGGCGACGTGGACTGTGTGGCTGTGCTCAGCCTGCGAGGCCGCGCTCGAGCTCAGGCCGCCGCTCGAGACGGCGTTGATCACCAGGCTCTGGAAGCTCGGCGGGATGCCAAGAGCCCTCAGCCGATATGCGAGCTCACCGGTCAGCTTCGAATCGACGACCGCACCCAGGACCGCGACCCCGACGACCGCGCCGAGCTCCCTGCTCGTGTTGGTGGCAGACGCCGCCATGCCTGAGCGCTGAGGCGGTACCACGGTCAGCGCGGCCGACGTGACAGGCACGAGCGCAATGCCGAAGCCGAGCCCGGCGATCGGAAGGGTCCAGCCGAGCGTGCCGAACCCCGAGTGCGCGCCAAGCGTCGCGCTGGTGATGAAGATGCCCGTCGCGGCGAGCGTGCAGCCGACGACCATCGGGACCCGGGCACCGGCTCGAGCGACCCACGGACCGGCGAGGGCGGAGCCGAGGATGAGCGCGGCCGCCATCGGAAGGAAGTCGAGCGCCGTCTGGTAGGCAGACTGTGTGATGACCACCTGTACATAGAGCGCCGTGAAGAAGAAGATAGAGAAGGTCCCGAAGAACGTCGCGAACGCGACAAAATTCGAACCGAAGAACGGTGGCCTGCGAAACAGCCCGAGGTCGATCATGGGGCTCGTCCGTGCCCGCTCGACCAGCAGGAACACCACCCCGAAGAGCACCGACGCCGCGAACAGGCCGTCGATCCACCACGTCGCGTATCCGAAGAGCTCCCCTTGGATGATCGCGAAGGAGACCGCTCCAAGTGCCGCGCCACCAAGCAGCATGCCGGCCCAGTCGAACTGTCGCCCCTCGGGGTCTGAAGACTCGGGTACGAACGTCAGCGCCATCGAGAAAGCGAGGAGGCCGAAGCCGAGATTGAACCAGAAGATCGCTCGCCAGCTCGACACACCGACCAGAGTGCCCGCGATGACCGGACCCAACGCGAGCGACAGCCCCGACACTGCCGCCCACACGCCGAGCGCGTTGGCCCTCGTCGCCCGGTCGGGGTAGACGTGGCGCAGCACGGACAGCGTCCCGGGTTCCGACGCCGCTGCCCCGATGCCCATGATCACGCGGCCTGCGATCAGCCAGCCCGAGCTGGGAGCGGTCGCGCACACGATCGAACCTCCGCAGAAGATCGCGACACCGGTGAGCATCGCCTTCTTCCGGCCGAGGAGGTCGCCCATGGTGCCGGCTGCGAGCATGAAGGTTGCAAACGTGAGTGCGTAGCCGTCGACCACCCATTGCAGCGCAGTCACCCCCGCGTGCAGAGACGTCTGGATGTCAGCGAGCCCGACACTCACCACGGTGTTGTCCAAGAAGGTGAGGAAGAGGACCATGCAGAGAGTCGCGAGGGCAGCGGCCTGCCCGGGGGACCCGAGCCCTCCGGTGCGCAGCTCGATCCCCTCCTCGCTGCGGCCGTCTCCTGCCGCGAACTGCCCTGGGGGCGCGGGCACGCCCATGCCCGAAGTGGCCGCGTTCGAGGCGTTCGAAGGCCGGGCGAACTTCCTCACGGTACGTCCGGTCTCACGCGCATCGCACCACAACGGTACCTGGAAGAAGGAGTGGTGACGCACTGCCATGTTCGCATCTCTACCCAATGGGCACGCACGACCGAGCGTTGTTCTTCGCTCATGCCACGTACGCTCGAGCCATGCACATGGCTTCCGACCCGACAGCTGACGCCACTGATCCTGGGACGCTCCACTGGGTCCGTCACCTCCCCAAGGCAGAGGTCCACCTTCACCTCGAAGGTTGCATACCGCTCGACGCAGTCGGCCTCGACGATCCCGGCCGAACTGGTGCCTCCTTGGACCGCGTTCCGGGGGCGCCGCGCTTTGCGGACCTGACGGAGTTCCTCAGGTGCCTCGACCGCGCGTGCGCCCTGGTCACCAAGGGGGAGCTCGTGGAACGGATCGCCTACGAGATCACCCAACGCGCCAGCGCTGAGGGCGTCGGACACGTCGACGTCATCTTCAACCCGACCCACTGGCCGGCATGGCGAAACGAGCTCGGCACGTTCATCGGATTCCTCGACAGAGGCTTCCTCGCCGGCGAGACGGACCACGGCGTGACGTCGGCACTGTGCCTCAGCCTGACGCGCACCCAGCCTCCGCAGGAGTCGGTCGAGCTCGTGGACTGGCTCCTCGACGCTCGACCAGAGCGCGTCGTCGCGCTCTCGGTCGACGGTGACGAAGCCGCTGCAGGCCGCACCGGCGAACGCTTCGCTCCCCTGTTCGCGCGCGCACGGCGCGCGGGACTGCACACCTGTGCGCACGCCGGGGAGTCCTCGGGCCCCGAGGGCATTCGCGACGCCGTCGAGTTGCTCCGTGTCGAGCGGATCGACCATGGGGTCCGCGCGGTCGAGGATCCACGGCTCGTCGCGGAGCTTGCCGCAGACGGCACCCCACTGGACATATGCCCGACCTCCAACGTCCAGCTCGGGCTCGTCCCGTCGCTCAGCGCACATCCCCTCGAGACGCTCCGGGCTGCGGGCGTGCGGGTGAGCCTCAACACCGATGATCCGATTCTCTTCAAGACGTCCGTCGCCGCGGAGTACACGAGCTGTGCGGAAGTCTTCGACTGGGATCTTCGTTTGATCGCAGCGATCGCCCGCACGTCGATCGAAGCGAGCTTCGCGACGCCTGACCGAAAGCACGACCTGCTCTCGGACCTCGACAGATTTTGCGAGCATGTCTCATGACCGAGATGGTCGAGGGTTCCGACGCTTCGACGGTCAGCGAGAGCGATGGCCAACACGGCTCCGATTGGGACGCGGTGGCCTACGACCGGCTCGCCGATCCCCAGACCCGGTGGGGGGCGGCGGTCGTCGGGTGGCTGGAGCTCACCGGACAGGAAACGGTGCTGGACGCAGGCTGCGGGAGCGGCCGCGTCACCGAGCAGTTGCTCGGGCGGCTGCCCCAAGGTCGCGTCGTGGCACTGGACGCGTCGGCCGCAATGCTCGCGCACGCGCGGACCCGCCTCGCGTCGCACCGCCAGCGGGTGCACTTCGTCGAGACCGATCTCCTCGGGCTCGGCCCGACGACCCTGGGCGAGGACGCTCCGGTCGACGCGGTGCTCTCGACTGCGACCTTCCACTGGGTCACGGATCACGACCGGCTCTTCGCCAACCTGCGCACGGTGATGCGACCGCGAGCCCAGCTCGTCGCGCAGTGCGGTGCACAGGGCAATTTGCGTGCACTCTTGGATGCGGTGCGCTCGCTCGGAGTCGAGCGTCTCGGCACGTGGCTCTACGCGTCCCCGGGCGAAACTGCGGTGCGGCTCGAACGTGCAGGTTTCGTCGACGTCCACGTGTGGACGAACGCGGAGCCGACGCGCTTCGAGGACCACGTGCAGCTGGCGGACTTCCTCGCGGCCGTCATCCTGCGAGAGCATCTCGCCCGACTGGCCCCTGCCGAGAGGCGGCCATTCGTCGAGCGGGTCGTGGCGGCGATGCCCGAGCCGGTGATCGACTACGTTCGGCTGAACCTCGTTGCCCGGCGGGGTCCCTGACTCCAGAGACTCCGAGCGTGCGGGAGCTCGAGTCGGTCGGTGCCCGTGCCCGGAATGTCGCCGACTCCCTCGAAGCCGCTTCCAGACCACCCGACCGCCTCCACCACCCCGTGCCAGAACGCGACCCTCCCGGCGATCTCGCTCGCCGCGCGACTCGGCTAGGCGGCACGCCTGGCTCGTCATCGTGATGTCGTAGGGACGAACCCGATGCTCTTCAGTGCAACGAGGCGTCGCTGGTGCATCCGTCGCAGCAGGGGATGAAGATCGTCGCGGTAGTCGTGGACCTCGACGCAGGCCTTGCGCGGAAGAACCCGGGTGACCCGACCGACTTACTGGACGACGCGGGTGCGGCCCGAGATCGGGAAGGTGAGGAACAGCGTGTCGAGGGCAGGGAGGTCGAAGCCTTCGCCGAGGTATGCACCGGTGGCGAGCAGCAGGATCGGGGCGTCGCTCGCCCGGAGCCCGTCGAGGGCTGCCTTGTGCGTCTTCTTGGGGGTCCCGCCTTTCAGCACGACCGGATCGAGTCCGTGACGCGAGCTCAGCTCGGCCCGGAGGGCCTCGAGGTGGCCGGTCCGGTCGGTGAGCACGAGCGTGCTGCGACCCCTGCGGTGAGCGTCGGCGATGTCGGCGCAGATCTGGCGGGTCCGCCCCTCGTCGGCGACCACCCGGCCGAGGATCGTCTGCACCGCGGCATCGTCGCGGGCGTCCGGGTCGACGAGGGTGTCGTGGACGACGAGGTCTCGGCGGACGAGCACCGCCGACGCAGGATCCTCGTGCATGGTGTGGCGAACGGGTCCGAGCTGCATGTGGAGGATGCCCTCGAGGCCGTCGCGTCTGCGAGGCGTCGCAGTCAGCCCGACCCATCGACGGTTCGTCGCGCCGCGCACGGCACGCTCGAAGGTCACGGCGGGCAAGTGGTGGCACTCGTCGACGACGACGAGGCCGTAGCCGTCGAACACTCGGCCGGCGTCCTCGCGGCGCGAGAGCGTCTGGAGCGTGACGACGTCGACGACACCACTGCGCCGGGTCCGCCCGGCGCCAAGCTGGCCGATCTCGCGCTTTGCCAGGCCCAGCAGGTGCGCGAGCTGCAGGCGCCACTGCGCGGCAAGCGGCTGGGTGTGCACGAGCACGAGGGTGGGCGTGGCGAGCCGGGCGATGAGTGCGCAGGTCATGACCGTCTTGCCGGCCCCCGTGGGTGCGACGAGCACGCCGAGATCGTGCTCGGCGAGCGCTGCGACCGCCTCCTGCTGGGCGGGGGCGAGCTCGCCGGCGAAGCTGAACCGGTGGGTCGGTGGGACCGGGCGCCGGTCCTCGATCTCGAGCCGACTGCCGGCCCGCTCGACGACCTTGATGGCGTCTTCGAGCAGTCCTCGGGGAAGGTGGAGCCGGTCGAGATCCTCCTCGTAGCAGCGGATCATCCGAGGGGTGTTCCAGGTGGAGAGCCGGAGCTGCTCGCGCTGGTGGAACTCGGGGTTGTGAACCGACGCGAGGTGCTTGAGCGAGGCGACGAGCGCCGGGGGGAGGCCGATCCGGTCGACCGCCAGCGCTCCTGCGAGCGTCGCGGCGACCACCGGGGGTGCAGGCGGGCTGGGGCGTCTCGGGCGGGACATGGTCGTCGGTCCGACCGAACCCGGTCCGGCAGCGACCCGAAAGCCGTCGCCGATGCTCTTCGCGTCGACAAGAGGCAGTCGCCGGATCGCGGCGAGGAAAGCCCACTGATCGGGCCAAGGCTCGAGGCGTGCCGGGTCGAGGAAGACGGCGTTGCCTTGCTTGCGAGACTGTCCTTGAAGCGGGAGGGCAATGAGGTTGCCGAAGCCCTTCTGCGGCACGAAGTCCTGAGACGGGAAGAGCCGGTCGTAGCTCGTGAGATCGACCTCGGCACGAAGCGCCATGGTCTCGCGCAGGAGCCCGGACCCGAGGCGGCGGGCGACCGCGGCCTCGACCGGCTCCTCGAAGAACACCCAGACGTGCGCGCCGTTGCCCGAGCGCGACCGCTCCAGGCACGCCGGGACGCCGACGTCGTTGCACACGTCGAGGAACGCCAGCGCGTCGAGCGCCCAGGAACCCTTGTCGAAGTCGCAGGCGAGAAACCAGCAACGGTCGCCGACGAAGAGCGGGTACACGCCGGCCGAGATCCGCCCTCTGAGGTGCTCGTCGACGACGGCGTCGTCCATCGGCGCGTAGCGTCGAGGCGACTCGGTCCTACGCCCCTCGAGCACCACCGGCGCCCAACCCGACCTCTTCGTCGACGGGTTCTCCCACCGCTGCGCATAGACGTCGGTCCGTCCGGCGAAGAGGGAGCGAAAGAGGCGGATCTTGTCCTCCGGCGGCGAGCTGGCGTCAACCCCGACTGGTACCTCCACGGCCGAGGGGAACAGCCTCGGTGCACGCTGTGACCTATGCACCGGGGTCGTCGCCGCAGCGCTCTGTGCCGATCGGAGCTGCTCGTTCTCTCCTTCGAGCCGGGCGATCTCTGCCCTGGCTGCCGCCAACGCGGCCTGCAGTCGCTCCAGCTCGGCGCCCGGCACGGCACGTTCCACGCTCACGGATCGGTCCGCGGCACCCGAGGCACCGGCGCCCTCCCCCGTCCGACGACCGGCGCTCACGCCTCCGGCCAGCTCCCTCGCGCCGGGAGCCGAGAGGGCAACGGCTCGAGCCCGAGCCAGGTCCGGAACGCGACGTGCAGCCACGTCGCCACCGTCCTGGGCTCGAAGCGGACGTCCGCGAGGGCCACGTCACCGGGCGGTCTTCCCCCGCGCCGACGAGGGGCCACTAGGCCGGGCTCATTCCCCTCGACGTCGAACCCGACGACCTCGACGTCGATGTCGAGGACCTTGGCCGCACATGGCCGCGTGACCTCTTCGTCGAGGACCGTGAGGAACGCTGCGAGCTGGTCCTCGGCCGCGTGGGCATCGACGGTGACGGTCTCGATGAGCTCGTGCAGAGGCTCGCCGGACACGCAGACCAGGCTACGCGGGCCCCCTCGCCCGGCTCGGCTTCACGAGACCAGAGCCGACCAGGCCGCCGGGGGCGCACGACCGCCACGAGCTCGACGGCGTAGCCGGCGAGGACCAGCACCCAGATCTTCGCCATCTGCGAGACCGAGGTAAACCCGTAGACGCCGGGGTCGCCATCGCGGAGATCCGCGGTCACGTTGCGGGCGTACTGGGTGACCCAGGTCCATGGCATCGTGATGATGACGAGGACACGTCCGCGCGCGCTCGGTGGTGACGCCTCGCGACCCGGCGGAGCTGGACGATCCGGACCGCGCCGAAGACCAGTACGACGGCCGCGCCCAGCACCGCCGACAGGAGGAGGTCCAAGGCCAACGGCGCGCGCCAGTGCGCGCCGAAGAAGGTGACACCCACCACGTGCAGGTTCTCGACGATGAACACCAGGACCACGACGAGGATCACCAGCCCTGCTCCGAGAGCCACCCACAAGGTCCCCGCCCTGGTTCGCGGGACGGGCGGCCCCGGGGGCTCCTTCGCCCCGCGGTGTTCTGGGGGCGCCGAGTCGAGGACTTGCGTCACTCGTCCCGGGTCCGCGGCCATGGGCGCCGCTGCATCCGAGGAGCTGAGCGACGCGCCGGCCACACCAGGACCTGTCGCGTCGGGAACTGTCGCGTCGGGAACTGTCGCGTCGGGAACTGTCATATCTGGATCTCCGACAGCCTGGGCGTGCAGCTTCACCGTACTCCCCATGCGGATGGTCGCGTGACCTGGGCGGATGTTTCTCGGCACCCACTGGCCGGCATGCGGTGGGGAATCGGCCGGCGCCGCGGTGCTGAAGGTTCCACGCTGCTTCCAGGGCATCTTCGATGGCCCCAGGATTCCCTCGATCGAGATCGGCGACGACCATCATGTCCTTCTCGGAGCACCTCGGAACGCTGAACGTCCCAGGAAACTGGCACAACATCACGTCGCGAACGTCGAAGTCGCATCGGATCACCAGGTGCTCTTCGCCGAGCTCGCGCGCGACCAGCCTGCCCTTGAGCCACCACTCCTGGACCCCTTCCCTCTCCGTGTGACGAACCCCGGGCAGAGGAGCGCAGAGCGCCCCCCATCGCCGATCGTCATCGCCGGGACGGAATGGGGTGGGCGGGGGAGCGCGGTCACCGGAACTCTTCGACGTGCGCCCCGCTCTGCTCTTCGATGCCGAAGCGACGGACGTAGCCCCAGCAGTCGGGCCGGGAACCGTCGGCATCGGTGACGCCGTAGGCATCTGCGAGCTGCCGGGACGTAAGGATCTGCCCCGACCAGCGCGCCGCGTCCGCGCTGGCCGCGAGGGCGGCGACACCGCGCGCGACGTACACCGGCGACTCGGAAATCGCGAACCCCGGCTGGTCCTTCAGGGCATCGCGCCAGTTCTCCTCCCGCACGCCGCGCTCGTCGAGCATCCTTTCGGAGCGGAGCCACCCGGGGGTGACCCCCACTGCGACGACGGGGTGTTCGCGTAGCTCGAACGTCAGGCCTTTTACGATCCTGCCGACGCCGGCCTTCACCAGGTCGTAGTAGAAACCGACCCCTTCTCGGAAGTTGGCGTTGAACTCCTCGGTGCCGTCGGTCATCTCGACAACGAGGCCGGTGGTGCCGTGAGCGCGGGCGGTTCGCAGCATCAGGGGGATCGCGTGGTGGCAGGTGATCAAGTGGGTGTCGAGGCCCATGCGCAGCATCCGGAGGCCACCGGTAAGGTCGTGCTCCCACAAGGGATGCTCCCAGTCGGCATACCGATCACCACCGAAGATGTCGTTCACCAGCACGTCGAGCCGGCCCTGTTCGGCACCGATCCGATCGACAAGGGCGGCGACCGCACCGGGGTCCTCGTGATCGACCACCAGTGCGTGTCCAGTGCCACCCGCCGACTCGATCGCCTCTGCGGTCTCTTCGATGGTTTCTGGCCGGTTCAGCTCCGAGCGTCCGCACGTGCGGCTGCTGCGCCCGGTGGCGTAGACGTGTGCACCAACGCGAGCGAGCTCGCAGGCGATGGCTCGTCCCGCTCCTCTCGTTGCCCCTGCGACCAGCGCGACCTTCCCGGACATGGGTCGATGTTCTCTCATCTCGGCTCTTTCTTCTTCGCTTTCAGGTGCGGAGCCCAGGCGGAAAGGATGGCGTCCAGATCGTCAGCGAGGCGAACGACGAGCGACCCTTCCGGATGGACAGACCACGTCAGACAGCCCCCTTCCATCGCGGCGACGATGATCCGGCTCAGTTGCGCCGGCGGCGGAGCGCCAGCGAGCTGGCCGCCGGCGACGGCGTCGGCAACGTGTCGGGCGAGGTGCCGCCGCACGTGCTCCCACCCCACATGCAGCAGCTCGCGCATACTCTCGCTCTGCAGGTCGATCGCCAGCGCTGCGAGCTGGTTCGACGCGGTGCTGGAGCTGTCCAGGTCGTAGTAGTTGCAGAGAGCGACAGCACGAACCCGGTCGAGCGGTGTCGCAACCGACGCCGCGGCCCCTTCGAGCAGAGGGTCGAGCGACGCGACCCAGCGTTCCGAGATCCGAAGGAAGAGGCACTCCTTCGAGCCGAACCGCTTGATGAACGTGGCAGCCGACACGCCTGCCTGCGCCCCCGCTTTCGCGAGCGTGAACGCCGCCGGACCTTCTCTCATGAGCACCGAGCTCGCTGCATCGAGCAGGCTGTCGTCGTCGCACTCGATCGGTCTTGCCACCCCTGCGCACTCTTCCTTCTTCAAACTTCGGATCGCCCCATGAACCTGACTCGGCGGTCCAGGGCTTTCGACTCGCCGCTGGCTCGGGGCGCTAGATAGTAAATCATAGTTTACTAACATGCGTGCGGTCAAGCTAGAGCTTCTTGGTGTTCCAGTCTCTGGATCTTGTGACAAGTTTCAGGCTGCGACTCCGAGTCGGGCATTGCCGACGTAGTCACCGAGCAGGCGTTCGATGGTGCTGAGGGCACGGCGCATCTCGATGGGTGCCGGAGGTTGGTCCGCTTCGAGGAGCGGCTGGAGGAGTCGGGCTCGGAGCTTGGTGTAGAAGATGGCGACGCGCAGACCTTCGGGGGTCAGCTGGTAGGTGTTGGTGCCGGCGACGCGTTGTATCAGGCCGTGGAGTCGGAGACGGCGCAGGTCGTAGCTCATCTGCGAGGAGCTGTAGTCGCGACCGAGGAG
>JAJYYT010000526.1 GCA_021800645.1 Actinomycetes bacterium | reverse complement strand
CTCGGCGTCGCGACACTCGTCATCGTGGCAGACCCGGAGTACCACGCCATCGCCCTCTACCGGAAGGCTGGTTTCGTCGACGCGGCGCGCCAGTTCGGAGTGGAGCTCCACCGCGCGGGTGGCCCCGCTGCGGGGTGCTGAGAACCTCCTCGTCTCGCCGAGGAGATGCCCGGCGCAGCCACTCGTCGGGCCGGCGCGTGCCGGATCTGGTCCATCATCCTTCCAGCAGTCGCGCGATCCGCGCTGCGACGGAGGCTGCTTCGTCCACGTCCACCGTCATCTCGACCAGCTTGCGTCGCGCCGCCCGACCACGCAGGAGTCTGATCGAGCGAGAGGGAACGTCGAGTGCCTTCGCCAGCGCGACGAGTGCGGCAGCGGTCGCCGCTCCCCCGTGCGGCGACTCCACCACCCGCACGAGGAGCGCCCCCTCCCGAGCGCCCCCGACGACTGTCCTCGCCGACCGCGGCCGGACCTCGAGCTCGACGCGAAGCGACGTCGTGTGCCGTCGCGGCGGCCTCGCCGTCAGAGGTCGTTCCCCGCATAGGAGAGGCCGAAGCTCTTGTTCGCGAGCGGGAAGTCCGGCACGATCGTGTCAGCCAACGCGACCGAGAGTGCCGGCCAGTTGAGGAACGACGGATCGACGATCTTGCAGCGGGTCACCCGCCCCGCGGGATCGACCTCGACGCGATGGACGATCGTCCCTCGCCACCCTTCCACGATGCCGAGCCCCGAGCCTCCCCGCCTCCGCGCAGCCGGTGCGAGCACCTGGAGTCGCCGTGCCGTCCCGGCGAGCGCGGCGACCAGGCCGAGCGACGCGCGCACCTCGCGTGCTCTGACCGAGAAACGCGCGAGCACGTCGCCGTCTTCCTCGGTGACAGCGAGGAAGGGCTCCCCGAGGTCGACGAAGGGATGGGAGGCGCGCGCGTCACCCACCAGGCCGGATGCGCGCGCGACGACGCCGATGGTGCCGATCGCCTCCGCGTCCGCCCGACGGAGGACTGCGGTGCCCTTGAAGCGGTCCATCACGACAGTCTTGCTCATCACCAGGTCGATGAGCTCCTCGAAGCGCGACTCGATCTCGGAGAGCTCACCACCGCTCGGGAGCCGTCGCAGCGACACGGCGCCTGGCCGGATCGCCCCGCGAAGGAGGCGGTGCCCGGTGAGCTCGGCGGCGAGGCGCAACAGCTGCTCGCGCAGCGTGAGTGCACGAGCGCTCCCGACGCCGTAGCCGACGTCGTTGCACATGCCCCCGAGATCGGCGACGTGATTGGTGATCCGCTCGAGCTCGAGCAGGAGCGCCCGGAGTCGTGCAGCATCCTGGGGGAGCGTGGCGCGACTGGCATCCTCGACCGCCAGGCAGTAGGCGAGGGTATGGCCGATGGCAGTGTCGCCGGAGATCCGCTCGGCGAGCGCCACCCCTTCCTCTGCGTCTCGACCCTCGAAGAGCTTCTCCATGCCCCGGTGGACGAACCAGAGCCGCGCCTTCATCTTGAGAATGGTCTCGCCGACGACGGAGAAGCGGAAGTGACCCGGCTCGATCAGCCCGGCATGGACCGGCCCCACCGGGATCTCGTACACGCCGGCGCCTTCCACCCTCACGAAGGGGAACGGCTCGGCGTCACCCCGCATCGCGGGCGGCTCGCCCGCGTCCCGGCGCATCGGGTACCAGTCGGGGTCCCAGTGCTGGTGGCGGACCAGCGGGCGGAGTAAGGGATGCCCGAGCGGATGGAGCCCGAAGAGATCGTGCATCTCGCGCTCGAACCTGCTCGCGGGGAACGACCGCCGCGCCAGCGTCGGCACGGCCGGTCGGTGGCCGTCGAGGCGCACCTGGAGCTCGAAGCGACGATCCGGTGCCCCCGCGAGGAAGACGTAGACGGCCCGGAGCGCGTGGCCGTCGTCGTGGGCGGCGACCAGGCCGAGCCGAAAGCCTTCGTCGAGCAGAGCGGTCGCCTCTGCCTCGAGCTCCTCGGGGCAGACCAGCCTGCTCCGGCGGACCGGGGGAGGCAGTTCGCGCCGGACGACACTCACCTCGCCGCGACCACTCGGGCTGCGGCGTAGAGCAGCGGCTGCAACGGCCACGCGGACAGCCCCAGCAGGGCACACGCAGCCAGGCCACCGATCAGCGGAATGGCGACGAGCTTCGGGGTCCTACCGGTCCTCCCAGAGCCGCCTGCGTCGCCGAGGAGGAGATGGCGACCGTGGGCCATCACACCTGCGAAGATCACTGCCATGAGCAGCAGCGAGACACCGGCCGGCCAACCGAGCCCGACCGCGAACTCGGCACGTAGCATGTTGAGCTCGCTCACGAAGAGGCTGAACGGCGGCAGCCCCAGCAGGGCCACCAGGCCGAAACCGAAGATCCCACCGAGCACCGGGCGGCGGTGCAGCAGAGCCGGGACCTTCTCGATCTCGGTGGTCCCTTCGACGACGAGGATCTCACCGGAGGCGAGGAACAGCACCGCCTTCGCGAGGCCATGACCGAGGATGTGGAGCAAGACCGCCGCGATGGCGAGCGTCGTCCCGGCTGCGGCACCGAGCGCGATGAGGCCCATGTGCTCGATGCTGTGGTAGGCGAGCATGCGCTTGTAGTCGCGCTGGCTGA
>JAJYYT010000525.1 GCA_021800645.1 Actinomycetes bacterium | reverse complement strand
CCCCTCCAGCACTGGTCCAGGGCACACTTGCGCGCCTTCTCTACCTCCATCCACCGGTGGCATGGGTGGCCCTCTACTGCGCCTTCGGCGTCGCCGCGCTGTCCAGCGTGCTCTACCTCTGGCGGCGCACCCGGTCGCTGTTCTGGGACCGCCTGGGGGCGTCTGCCGTCGAGGTGGGAGTGGTCTTCACCGCCCTCACGCTCGTCACCGGCTCCCTGTGGGGCCGGCCCACGTGGGGCGTGTGGTGGACGTGGACAGCTCGTCTGACGTCGACCGCACTGCTGCTCGTGCTCTTCCTCGGCTACCTGGCTCTCCGGCGCGTCCCCGCCGGCCCCGACGTTCGGGCACGCAGATGCGCGATCGCGGCGCTCGTCGCCTTCGTCGACGTGCCGATCGTCACCTTCTCGGTCGACTGGTGGCAGACCTTGCACCAGCGCGGGACGGTGCTCAACCCCGGCCTCACACTGAAGGTGCACGGGCTGATGGCGTGGACGATGGGGCTCGGGTTCCTCGCCATGACGCTCGTGTTCGTCTGGATGCTGCTCCTTCGCTACCGCATCGAGGTCCTCTCCGACCGGATCGGTGACGGCGAGCTCGAGATCTCGCTGTCCGAGCGCTGGGCGGAGGGGTCGACGCCGGTCGTCGGCGCCGACGCGACGCTCGTTGCCGAGGCGGGAACGGCCATCGCCATGACGGCGCTCGGCACAGCTCGTGGGGCAGCTCGTGGCACAGTGCTCGGCCAGAGCGCAGGGGGAGGGCGATGAGCTACGTCGACGCCGGCTATGCGATCGCGCTGAGCGTCCTCGCGCTCTACTCGCTCTCGTTGCTCCTGCGCCATCGCCGGCTGGAACGTGCCGGCGCTCGGGGGGAGGCTGGGGCACGGGATCGCGACCCTCGCGTCGACGCGCCCTCCCTTGGCTCGCCCCCGGGTTTGGATCGGTGAGCGTCGCCGCGACTCGGGCGGTGGTCTCGGCGCCGGCCGCCCGCCGACGCCCCAGCCGGCGTCGCACCCGTCTGCTCGTCGTGTTCGCGTTGCTCGCCGCCGCCATCGCCTACCTCCTCGTCGAAGGTCTCGGGAGCTCGCTGGACTACTTCGACACGGTGAGCCAGGCGCTCTCGCACAGGACGAGCATCGGGACGACGGTCTTCCGTCTCGAGGGTCTCGTGGTCCCCGGCTCGGTCCGCCGGACGGCCCGTGGCGCGGACTTCGAGGTGTCCGGAGGGGGCCGCACGGTCGTCGTGCACAACGTCGGCTCCCCGCCGCAGCTCTTCCAGCCGAACATCCCCGTTGTCGTGGTGGGCCACTTCGCGTCGGCGTCCTCGGACCTCTTCATGTCGAACCAGATCATGGTGAAGCACTCGCCCACATACATCGCAAAGCACCCGACACGCGTCCGGGCTCCCGACGGCGCCGTGCGCTGATGCTCCCCGCAGCGTTCGGAGCCGCAGGTCTGTGGCTCGCGTTCGCAAGCGCGCTCGCGGGTGTGGTGGTGTGCGCCGCCGGGCTGGTGCGCCACCGGCGCGCCGGGGCCGACGGCGGGCGGGTCGAGCTTGCCCACGCCGCCACGGGGGGTCCCGGGCAGTCCAGGGCGGACGCCCGCCTGGTGGCACCTGTCGTGCTCCTCGGCGCGGCGGTCGCGGTCGGTGCGATGGAGGTCGCGCTTGTCACGCACGACTTCCACCTCGTTTACGTCGCCGACAACAACGCGAGGACGACGCCGCTCATCTACTCGGTCACCGGGCTCTGGTCGGCGCTCGCCGGGTCGCTCCTTCTGTGGGGCTTCGTCCTGGCCCTCTTCTCGGGGATCGTCGTCTGGAGATACCGGCGGCGCGCCGACGACGACGTCGTCCGGTGGGCCATGCTCGTCATGTACGCGGTCACTGCGTTCTTCTTCGCGCTGATGGTCAGCCTGGCGAACCCCTTCCTCACCAGCGCGGCACCGCTGAAAGGCGCGGGACCGAACGCGCTGCTCCAGGACAACCCCCTCGTCGCGGTGCACCCCCCATTGCTCTACATCGGGTTCGTCGGCTTCACGGTGCCATTCGCCTTCGCGGTCGGGATGCTCGCGACCGGACGGGTGGGGGAGCAGTGGCAGGCGGAGGTCCGGCGCTGGACGCTGATCGCGTGGACTGCCTTGAGCGTCGGCATCGTGCTCGGGGCATGGTGGTCCTACCAGGTCCTCGGCTGGGGAGGCTTCTGGGGCTGGGACCCCGTCGAGAACGCGGCGCTCATGCCGTGGCTGTGCGGCACGGCCTACCTGCACTCGGTCCTCGTCCAAGAGCGGCGGGGGCTGCTGCGCGTCTGGAACCTGTCCCTCGCAGTGGCGACCTTCTCCCTCACGATCCTCGGCACGTTCCTCACGCGTTCGGGGATCGTCGTCTCTGTGCACGCTTTCAGCGAGTCCAACCTCGGTCCGGTGCTGATCGCCTTCTTCCTCCTCGTCGCCGTGGTCGGGTTCGGCCTGATCGCGTGGCGCGGCGACCGCCTGCGCTCCCCTGTCGGGGTCGACGCGCCGCTCGGGCGCGAAGGCGCCTTCTTGGTCAACAACCTCGTGCTCGTGGGGTTCGCCTTCGTCGTCCTGCTCGGCACGGTGTTCCCGATCC
>JAJYYT010000524.1 GCA_021800645.1 Actinomycetes bacterium | reverse complement strand
GCATGAGCGCCTGCTCGGTGCAGCGTGCTGCGCGCTGACCGCATGAAATCTCCTTTCGGTAGCCCGGCTGGCCATAAAGGCTCCGTGGCTTTGCGTACCCGCCTCGCGACGGGCTTGCCATTTCGTGGAGTACAGATTACGCCAAGTGCGTTACATTACCCCATAGATAGGTTTCATGCAACCTGTTTCATCGATGGCACCACCTCGTCGAACCGAGGAGTTGGCGAGCAGCCTGCTCCATCGTGCGGTTTGGGTCCGTCGTCCGATAGCAGCTGTCATGGAACGTGAAGAGCCGGTGCAATGGCGCCCGGGCGTCCGTCGCCAGCGAATCACTCTGTCGAGGTCTCGCGAGCTTGCGGGGCGGAGCGCAGGAGGGGAGCGCACACGCCGCAGGCAGCTGTCGCATGAACGTTCCCTGCGGCCTCGCCCGGCGAGTCAGAAAGGTTCAGCGGATCCCGCTGAAGAGGTCGTCCTCGACGCCGGAGCGCTGCGTCCGATCGCGCGCGCGGACGAAGGCCTCCTTCGAGAAGACCTCGGAGAACACCTGCACGCCGAGGGAGAGGAAGAAGATGTTCTCGGCCTGGCTCGAGTGCGCGGAGAGGCTCGCGAACTTGGCCGCTGCGTACGCCGAGCAGTCGACCACCGCCCCGATCTCGTCGTCGGGAGTGCCGAATGGCGCGTCCTCGAACTCGGAAGGCACCTCGATCCCGCGCGAGGCGAGCATCTCGGCGAACCGCGGGATCGCCGAGGCGGGGATGGCCGGGTAGTAGAGCTTGTCGGGGATGCCGGTCTGCTCGACGGCCGCGACCGTGATGCGATGGGCCTGTATGTGGTCGGGATGGCCATAGAACCCGTGCTCGTCGTAGGTGACGACCACCTGTGGCTGGTAGCGCTCGATGAGCCCGGCGAGCCGCTCGGCGGCCTGGCCGACGTCAGCGCGCCAGAAGGCGTGGTCTGCGTCGTTCTGCGGCCAGCCCATCATGCCCGAGTCGTGGTACCCGAGGAGCTCGAGGTGGTCGACGCCGAGCGCGGCGCAGCTTGCCTCGAGCTCCCGGCGGCGAATGGTGACGACCTTGCCTTCTGTGTGCCCGGGCTCGCCGGGCTTGACCCCGCCGGGCGCGTCGCCGAGCTCGCCGTTCGTGCAGGTGACCAGCACGGTCGCAGTGCCCTCGGCCGCGTAGCGGGCGAGGACCCCTCCCGTCGAGATCGCCTCGTCGTCAGGGTGCGCGTGGACGCACATGAAGGTGAGCGGTGCCATCCTCTGACTGTAGGAGGTGCCGCCGCGGCAGCGGGCCACCGTGCGGGAGCCGTCCGCCAGGGCGTCGGCGCGTCGCGCCTCGCGTGTCGCCAGGCAGGTTGCCGGTCGGGCGCCGCACGGCAGAGTAGATTGAGCGTGTCGGGGCGACCCGGGGTCAGAGCACCGCGACGAGCAGGACCGCAGTCGGCAGTACTGGAGTTGATGGGGGTTGGACGGAGTGACCGTCTTACGGCCGAGTGGCGGCTGTGGCGGTCGAGCCGGTCCGGACCAGGGAGACAGGGATGGCCTTAGCGCCGACCGATGTCGCGAGCATCGATGAGAACAGCGCGATCAGGCTGGTCGCCGCGCACCGCCGGGGTGACCGCGAGGCGTTCGCCGAGATCGTCCGCTCCCATTACCCCTCGCTGCTCGCGACTGCCCGCCATCGGCTGGGCAACGTCGAGGATGCCAAGGACGCCGTCCAAGAGACCCTTCTTCGAGCGTTTCTCGCGCTCGACCGCTTCGGGGACACCGGTGACTGGCGGCTCGCGGCGTGGCTGAACACCATCCTCCTCCACGTCTGCGCGGACGTCCCGGCACGCCGCAGGCGGACCTTTCCGCTCACCGACGGGGTGATCGAGAGCCACCCCGACGAGCGCGAGCAGACGGCTTCCGACTACGTCGCGCTCGCAGCGGTGCAGCGGGCGATCGGCGAGCTGCCCGAGACGCAGCGTCGAGCGTTCGAGCTGCGACTGGTCGATGGACGGCCCTACGAGGAAGTCGCAGGCGCACTCGGGATCACCGAGGTCAACGCCAGAGCGCGGGTCCGGCGTGCGCGCGCTGCGTTGCGGCGAGCGCTCGAGTCCACGAGTGCGGTCAAGGGCGTGTTGGGCACCATCCCCCTCGCGCTCGGTGCGGCGTTCCGGGGCGGCGTCCGCCGGTTCGTCGACGGCGCCGGGCACCCCGCTCGCGTTGCCGGCTCCCAGGCGCTCGCTTCGGGAGCGGCCACGATCGGCTCGCCCGCTACCTCCGCGATTGCCGGCACGCCTGTCGAGACGAGCCTCCAGCTGATCACCCAGGTTTCCGCGACGCCGCTCGGCCAGGCAGTCGTCGCCTCAGCGTCCAGCATGCCCGCGAAGGGCTCGGTCGTCCTCGGCATCGTGGCCAGCCTGGCGACTGCAGGCGGCCTGTCGGCTCCTGCTGCGCTGTCCGGCGCGACAGCCAGCACCGCGCCCCCGAACGCGGCGCAGGTCGTCCGTGCGGCGAGCGCACCCGGGTCGACACCGTCTGGGAGCCTCACAGCGGGGCCCTCTGGGACATCGCGCGGTGTGCTGGGAACGTCGGCGGCGTCGAGGATCGACGTCGCGTCGAGC
>JAJYYT010000523.1 GCA_021800645.1 Actinomycetes bacterium | reverse complement strand
TGATGAGGGTCTGGACGTGGACCTGCTTCAGGAGGCGGTCCTGTTCCCGGTCCTCGCTGGTGGATCGGTCGGGGTGCCAGCGGACCGGCTTGTAGGGGACGCCCATCGACTCGAAGACGTCGTCGTAGAAGTCGTGGCCGCCGGTGAGGCACTCGGCAACGTGGGCGAGGAAGAGACCCGACTCGGCCCCTTGGATGATGCGGTGGTCGTAGGTGGAGGTGAGGGTCACGACGCGACCGACGCCGAGCTCGGCGATCCGATGGGGGTCGGCCGCCTCGAAGCCCGAGGGATTGGAGATCGCCCCGACCCCCACGATCGCGCCCTGTCCGGGCATGAGCCGGGGGACTGACTGCACGGTGCCCAGCGTCCCGGGATTGGTCAGGCTCACGGTCACACCGGCGAAGTCGTCGGGGGTGACGTTCCCCGAGTGCACCTTGCGGACCAGCTCCTCGTAGGCGAGGACGAACTGCCGGAAGTCCAAGGTGTCCGCATTCTTCACGCATGGGACCATGAGGGTGCGCGATCCGTCGCGACGCTCCACGTCCACGGCGAGGCCCAATCCGAGGTGCGCGTGGCGGACGACGCCGGGCTCGACCCGCCCGCCAGCTCCTCGCTCTTCGACGTAGGAGGAATTCAGCGCCGGCACCGCGCCGAGCCCCCGGACCACCGCGAAGCCGATGAGGTGGGTGAAGCTGACCTTCGCCCCGGTCGTACGAGCCAACTGGTCGTTCAAGATCTTCCGGTTCACCTCGAGCAGGGTGGCGGGGATCGTCCGAACGCTCGTCGCAGTGGGCACGGCGAGGCTCGCCGTCATGTTCACTGCGATCCGGGACGCCGCGCCGCGAAGGGGGACAGGCCGGTCACCCTCACCTTCTCCAGCTTCCTGCCCGCGTGCGACCCCTTCCCCCCTCTCCTCCTGCGCCGGCACGCGAGGCGCAGGCGGGGGCGCTGGCGCGGGTGGTGCCGAGGGCGCCTGGGCGACACCAGGCGCAGCTGCCCACTGCGCGGGTGGCGCGTGCCCGTTCGTCCCACCTTCCTCGGGCGCCCCTTCGAGCTCGCTCTCCTCCTCGCCCGACAGCTCCTTCTCCACGCGCTCCTTGGCGAGGGCGTCCATCGGGGGGGGAAGCGGGGCGGGATGGTAGTCGGCGAAGAAATCCCGCCAGCTCTCGGCGACCGATCCGGGATCCGCGAGGTACCGCTCGTACATGTCGTCGACGAGCCACGCGTTGGGCCCGAACGCGCCGTCGGACGGGCGACGCGCCGGAGCAGACATCGCCCCCCGTCGCTCCTGCGGTCCGGACGAATTCATGACCTCAACCCTACCGGGGGGCCCGCACCCCTCCGGCTTCGATCAGCCGCCACGGGACACGGGTCACGTCGCACGTCGCGCGCCCGACCACGCCGACGCGTCCGCGAGCTGGCGTCACCCGCTCTCGGCGCGCTCCGGGCCGCCCGTCACGAGCCGCACGGGCGGATGCCCCTCGCCGTCTCGGAGTCGCTCTGCTGGGCGGTGTGCTGCTGGCCGAACCGGTGCCGGAACCGCGGCCCGAGGCGGTCGCCATCAGCGGGCTCGCCGGAGCGGATCCCGGTGATGAGCGGCGAGTTGCTGAGAAGCACGCCGCCGACGAAGAGCACGACCAGCGAGATCGCTTCGAGCGGCCCCCACGCCCCACTCGTCCGAAGGTCGTCCTTGAAGAGCACGATGCCGAGCAGGATGCTCGCAAAAGGATCCACCAGCACGAGCGTGGACTGGGACGCCGCGATCGGGCCGGCATGGTAGGCGTTCTGTGCGAGGAAGACGGCGAGCGCGCCAGACCCTGCGAGCCCGTAGGTCTGCCAGTGCCAGAAGATGGACATCCAGTCACGTGCGACGAACCCGGAGACCTCCTTCGTGCACGCCGCCGCGAAGGCGTAGGCCACCGCACCCGCGGTCCCGAAGCAGGCGGCACGCCACCAGCGCGGCCCGCGCCGTGCGAGCACGGTGACGGCCGCGATCGCGACCGCACATCCCACGCCGACTCCTACCCAATCCGGCGTGCTCGGATGGCCGTTGCCGCGCCCGGGATCGGCAAAGATCAGGAACCCGGTGAGGCCGAGCGCTGCGGCGATGGAACCCGTCCACTCCTTCCAGCTGAGCGTGTACTGGAACCAGACCCCGAGGATCACCACGAGGAAGAGCAGCTCGACGGTGAGGATGGGCTGGACCTCCGAGAGGCGGCCGAGGTGCAGCGCGGTCGCCTGCATGACGAACGAGAGCACCATGAAGCCGAACCCCGCGAGCCAGACGCGGTTGCGCACCGCATGTGCGATCAGGCGAAACCTCAGCCTGTCGGACTCGGGCGCGTCCTCGACGCCCATCCGTTGGAGGATGCTCGTCAGCGCGTTGGAGAGCGCGGCGCCCAGGGCGAGGAGGTAGACCATCGTCGCTCCCTATCCTACGGTTGCGGTTCGTTGCGCTGGCAGGGCTCTTTGCATTCGCAGGGCTCTTTGCGTTCGCAGGGCTCTTTGCGTTCGCAGGGCGGGGCGCGTCCGGCTCTGGGGCGCAACTCCGGGCCTCAGCGCCACGGGAGACCCGCCACGTACGCCCAGCTGCGCCGGTGGATCGCCGAGAGGCCGT
>JAJYYT010000522.1 GCA_021800645.1 Actinomycetes bacterium | reverse complement strand
CCTGCCCGAGCTGTCGGCCCTCCGCCTCGAGCAGGACCCGGTCCACCGCCACAAGGACGTGCTCGCCCACACGCTCGCCGTCGTCGACAAGTGCCGGCCGGACCGGCAGCTCCGGCTGGCCGCGCTCTTCCACGACGTCGGCAAGCCCAAGACCCGGGCGATCGGGCCGGACGGTGTCACGTTCCACCACCACGACGTCGTCGGTGCTCGCATGACGCGCGCGCGCATGGAGGCGCTGCGCTACCCGAAGGAGGACATCGAGGTGGTCTCGCAGCTCGTCGAGCTGCACCTGCGCTTCCACACCTACCAGCTCGGCTGGAGCGACCGTGCCGTGCGCCGCTACGTGCGCGACGCGGGTCCGCTGCTCGACAGGCTGAACGAGCTCACGCGCTCGGATTGCACGACGCGAAACGAGGCGAAGGCGCGCGCGCTCGCCCGGCGCATGGACGAGCTCGAGCGACGGATCGCGGAACTGCGTGCGCGAGAGGAGCTCGACGCGATCCGGCCCGACCTGAACGGCACACAGGTGATGGCACGCCTCGGGATCCCGCCGGGACCTGCCGTCGGAGAGGCGCTGGCCTACCTGCTCGAGCTCAGGCTCGACGAGGGGCCGCTCGGCGAGGAGGAGGCGGGTCGGCGGCTCGATCGATGGTGGGCGGCCCGCAGCGGACCAAGACCGGGATCAGCCTGACCGGGATCAGCTTGAGGATCTGGGGGTCCCAGGCCAGCCCGGCGAGGGGTCGCCGGCGGCGAACGCCTCGACCAGCTGGTGGGCCACGTCGTCGTGGTACTGCACCGGCGGCGACTTCATGAAGTAGGACGACGGTCCGACGAGCGGGCCGCCGATGCCCCGGTCGAGCGCGAGCTTGGCGCAGCGCACGGCGTCGATGATCACGCCGGCGGAGTTCGGCGAGTCCCAGACCTCGAGCTTCAGCTCGAGGTTCAGCGGGACGTCGCCGAAGTTCCGGCCCTCCATGCGGATGTACGCCCACTTGCGGTCCGCGAGCCACGGGACGTGGTCCGAGGGGCCGATGTGGACGTCGTCGGCGGGGAGCACCGTGTGCTCGATCTGGCTCGTGACCGCCTGGGTCTTGGACACCTTCTTGGACTCGAGCCGGTCGCGTTCGAGCATGTTGCGGAAGTCCATGTTCCCGCCGACGTTCAGCTGGTAAGTGCGGTCGAGCACGAGCCCGCGGTCTTCGAAGAGGCGCGTGAGCACACGGTGGACGATCGTCGAGCCCACCTGGCTCTTGATGTCGTCGCCCACGACGGGGACCTTTGCCTCGGCAAAGCGGCCCGCCCAGACGGGGTCCGACGCGATGAACACCGGGATCGCGTTCACGAAGGCCACCTTCGCTTCGAGGCACGCCTCGGCGTAGTGCTTCTGGGCTCGCTCGGACCCGACCGGCAGGTACGCGACGAGCACGTCGGCCTCGGCCTTGCGAAGGGCGGCGGCGACGTCGACGGGTGCCGCGGGCGACTCCTCGATCACCTCCCGGTAGTAGCGGCCGAGGCCGTCCAGGGTCGGCCCGCGCTGAACGGTGATGCCGAGCTCGCCGACGTCGGCGAAGCGCACGGTGTTGTTCTGTCCGGCGAAGATCGCCTTGCCCAGGTCCGTCCCGACCTTCGAGGCGTCGACGTCGAATGCGGCGACCGGCACGAGGTCGCGAACGTGGTAACCGCCGAGCACCACGTGCATGAGCCCGGGGACGAGGTCGCTCTCGGCTGCATCCCGGTAGTACGAGATGCCCTGGACGAGCGAGCTGGCGCAGTTGCCCACGCCGGCGATGGCGACTCGGATGCTGCTCATCGGCCGTCTCCTTCTTCTGTGCTCGGTTGGCCGGGTTGCTCACTGCTCGGTCGGCCGCTCGGTCGGCCGGGTTGCTCACTGCTCGGTCGGCCGCGGCCCGGGGCACGGACCTGCCCGGAGCCGGCGGGATGGACCGGGTTCATCCGGCGACGTGGCGCGGCGCGTAGGCGGCGCCCCCCGCCGCCAGCTCCGCCTCGAGGAGGCGGTCGAGCCAGCGGATGTCGTGCTCGAGCGCGTCCGCCGTGTGCTCGACGACCGAACGTGCGTAGACGTCCAGCTCCCTGTCTCCGCCTGCGGCGCGCACCTCGGTGAGGCGCTCGGCGAGCTGGGTCTTGCGACGCTCGAGGAGCGCGACACGCGCGGGAGCGGGCAGGTGGCGGGCGAACGTGAGCCGGAGCCAGAAGCTGCGCTGGTCGTCGGTCATGCCTGCTCCCGCGAGCAGGTCGGCGAAGAGCGCGCGGCCCGCTTCGGTGATGCGGTACGCCTTGCGCGATCGGCGCCCTCGCGGGTGCTTCGCTGCGCTCCGCCGTGCCCGCAGCACCGCGAGCTCTCCAGACAGCGACCCGGTCGGGGGGACGAGCTCGAACCGCGGCTCGGGGCCCTCGACCGCGTCGACCGCCTCGACCGCGCCCGTCGCCTCGAGGCGCGCGAGCGCGGGGTAAAGCGATCCGAACGAGACGCTGGCCAGCAGGCCGAGCCCCCCTCGCAGCTGCCGGCGGATCTCGTAGCCATGGAGCTCGCCGCGCTCTTCGAGGAGCCCGAGGATCGCGAGGTCCAGCACGGCGGATCATCGTATCGAATCGATATA
>JAJYYT010000521.1 GCA_021800645.1 Actinomycetes bacterium | reverse complement strand
TGCCGACGGCGGACAGGGCGCTCAGCAGCGTCCGGCTCGACCCCGGCAGGTCGTCGGTCAGGATGGCGCGGCGCCGCGTACTGAAGCGGATTGCCAGCACCGCGTCGAAGCCTCCCTGGTCCGGGCCAGCGGCTGCCCCGGTCGGCTCGACGGCGACGCCGGGAAGCGCCGACCTGAGCTGGCGGGTGACGATGCCTTCGCGGCCCTGCTCGACGCCGAGGCGGTGATGGACGCGCCCGGCGTTCCCGAGCGCCTCGATCACGATCGGCGCCCCGCCGGTGCCGGCGAGCGAGCGGCAGGCCTCGAGCGCTTGCTCGGGAGTGACCTCTCGGGGCCAGCGAAGGCGCAGCCAGACGAGTCGGCTCCTCCTCACGCGGCGTCTCCCTTCTTGGCGTCGCGGGAGTTGGTGCGCTTGAGGTTGGCGGCGTCGACGTGCCGTGTCGGGCGGGTGGCGGCCTGCGCCTCCTTCTCCGCCTCAGCGCGTGCGTAGGCGATCAAGGCGCGGGCGATCTTCTTGGCGTCCGGGTTCTCCTTGCGGATGGAGCGCACGCGGATGCGGCGCTCCCCATGGTGATAGGTCCTGCTCATGTCTCCACCTCCTTTCGTGCCTCAGCCGCCTTGCATGCGTCAGGGCGCGCGCCGGTGGAAACCCTTGAGTGAAAAGGACTCCGCCGGGTCCACCGCGCCGGTAGGTGCTGCTGCTTTTGGGCAGCACACTGAGAGTGCCCCCTAGTAAGGGACATCGGCCTCGCGTTGTCAAGGGTCGTTGTCGATTCCACAACGCCGACCGGACACGACAGAGCCGATGCCATCACCAGTCCCCGCGCCGCCGGCGGAGGACGAGGCGAGCGACGGCGATGGCGATCACGACGGCCGCGATCACGACGAGCGCCGGCAGCGACCTCACCACGAGCCGGGTCGCCCAGTAGAGGACGATCGCCGCCACGAGCAACGTGACGGCGATCCCGAGCGCCTTGCTCGGCCACTGCGAGGGTGAGGGCAGCTCGCTCATCGACCGCGCACCATCGGAGGATCACCGGCCACGACGACCGGCGAGGGGACGACGATCCTCATCTCTCACCTCGTTGCTGGTGAGCGACGCGCTTGATCTCGTCGATGGCCTCGTCGATCGTCCGGCGGGTGAAGAGGGCGTGGTCGATGGCCCGGTTGCCGAGCTCCTTACGCCACAGCTCCGACTGGACGAGCCTTCGCGCGGCGGCATCGCGAGCGACATGGGCACGTCGCATCCGGATGGTGATCACGGCGGCCACGACCGCCGTGATCACGACCAGCACGGCGATCACGTTCGACCCCGCGGTGGCTGCTGCAGCAAGGTGGCTGTCGCTTCGGTCTCTGCCGCGGTCTCGGCGGAGCGGACGCCGTCGAACTTCTTGAAGACCGCACGGGCTGACTCGGTCATGAGGCGCCGGGCGTACTCCCCCGCCAGCGGGTCGTCGTAGATCTCGGCGACGCGCTCTGCCTGGCGGTCTATGCCGAGGAGGATCGACGGGTCGAGCGGCTGCTCACCCTCCTGGTCGCCGAGCGGCTCGCGGCAGATGGACTCCAGAGCGCCGATGAGGCGCCTGATGGCTTTCTTGGTGGTGGTTCCGATTGATTGCATGGGTGCCTCCGAACGCGGAAACCGCCCGGAGCGCCGGAGTCTCCTCCGATGCCCCGGGCGGCCCTTGGCTAGAACGTGTGCTGCAGGTGGGCCTGCACCTTGTTGACGGCGGTGTTCATGAGCGGCGCCACAGCGGAGGCGACGAGTGGGTCGCCGTCCACCTCCTCCCGGGTGCTCCGGACGAGCCGGGCGACCGAGTGCACGTCGCTCTCGGTCGCGTATTCGACGGCGGCGACGTAGTCGAGGTGGTCCTGCACCTCGCAGCGCCGCTCGAGGACGCGGTCGATGAGCTGCGTGCGCCGCTGCTGCTCGCGCCGGGTGAGGGCCTTCATGGCCCTCGGCTGGACGACAGCCGAGGAGTCACGAAGGACGAGTTCGTTGCTAGAGATACCCATACGAGGGCTCCTTCCTTGTTGTGGTTGTGATGGGGTCGTCGTCCTCCTCCGTCTCGGGCAGCGCGCGGTTACCGAGACCGGGTCCGAGCTCCAGCCAGTCGCCGAGCAGCGGCACCGGAGCCGGAGCGACGAGCTGCGCCCCTCGCGTGCCGAGCAGGTTCGGGGCGAGGAGGGCATGGCGAAGCGCCGCGGTCTGCACAGCGAGCTCCCGGAGGGCTGCCTCCGGGGTGACCTCGCAGCCGTCGGCGCCGGCAGGGAGGGACGAGTTGGGGTCCGAGTTCCGACAGGTACAGGGCAAGGGCAGCTCCTTTGTTCAGTGCCACCCGACCTGAGCAGCACGATGCCGACCGTACGCATGCCGGCATCACGCGTCAGCTGCCAGATTTCGTATATTTGTTACGTGCGCGCAGATGAGCTGCAGCTGATGCTGGAGCAGCTTCGAAAGGCGCGCGCAGGAACGCTTGACGCGACGAACGCCCCTGAGCCGCTGGCGTCGTACATCGGCTACGGGCTCGGCTACCTCTGCGACCGCTACGCGGAGTGGATCGAGTCCGACCGGCAGGACCGCCGGGCGGTAGACGCGGCGCTGCGTTTCTATGGGCT
>JAJYYT010000026.1 GCA_021800645.1 Actinomycetes bacterium | reverse complement strand
AGCCGGCCGTCCGCGTGCGCCCTGCAAAGCAGCTCGATGACCTCCGCCCGGACCGTCTCGGGCACCAAGGCGTCGAGGTCCGCCACGAGCGCATCGAGCTCCCGGCGCGAGGTGGCCGCCTCGACCGCTCCGAGCCGCCGCTCGTACAGGTCCGACGCGCCGAACCTTCCCTCACGCTGAGCGTGCCCGAGGAGCGTTGCCGCCTCGTGGCGCTCTCGATCCGTCGGACGCCTGTCGGCCGACGACGCCCGTGCACCGTCGGCGACGAGCCGCAGCGGCGCTCGCCTGTGCCGCCTGGCGGTCGCCAACCGGAGGCTCGGCGAACGAGCGCCGGTGATCCCGCGCCCGAGCCGCCGTGGATGAGCGTGCATCCTCCGCGCCCCTTTGGGTACATCCCTTTAGGTACATCCCTTTAGGTAGGTCGCAGTCTATTCCCCTGATGGGTTGACCACAAGCGGTCGATCGAGGTCGCCGCGCGGCGCTCGACGGCGCGCGGGGTCCGGCTTCGTGCCGACCACGACAGCCGCTTCCGCGACGACGCGGATGCCCCGGACCTCGACGAACCCGGAGGCCCCCAGCATCTGCAGCCAGGCCTCCATCGGCAGCGGGCGCTCGCGCATGCGCAGGCTGAACCGCACGACGTTCTTCGCGATGCGCCACCAGCCGGCAGGCCCTCGTCCGAGCATCACTCGGACCTTCGAGCCGATGATCTGGCGGTCCTCTCTGGTCCCGCCTCTGCCGAACATCATGTCGCCGAGCACGAGGCGTCCGCCCGGACGCAGCCAGGTAAAGGCCGCAGCGAGCACCGCACGCTTCTCTTCGTCGTAGAGGTGGTGCATCGTGTAGTTGGACACCACGAGGTCGACGCTCCCGGCGTCCATCGTCAGCTCTTGGACGGGGAGAGCCGTGGTCTCGATCTGCAAGCCGAGCTCGCTCGCCTTGGCGTCGAGCGCCTCGATCATCTTCGGGCTGATGTCGACCGCGGTCACCTTCGCACCCCCGCGGGCGATCGGGATGCTGAGCTGCCCGGTGCCGCAGCCGAGATCGACGACCTTCTTGCCCTCGGCGGGTCCGGCTTCCGCCACCAGCGCGTCGACGACCCGCTCGAGGCCGACCGCCGCGTGATGCTCCCAGGCCTGCACGCGGCGGTCCCAGAGGCGCCGCACCCGTCGCGCGCCGCGGGCGGCGACCGCGTCGGGAGCCGTTGGGGCGGCTTGGGCCCCTCCGTGTGGTCGGCTTCGTCGAGCGGTCAGTGGCGCCATCCCACCTGATCGTCCTCCGTGATCATGACGACCAGGTGACGCCCCGAAGGAGGCTCGGGTGGCGTCGACGACCCGACGACCGGACCATCGTGCTGTAGGTTCCAGCCGAATGCCCGCGTCTTTTCGTGTGCGCCGGCTCCTTACGATCGCACTCGCCGCGCTCGCAGTGCCGGCCGTCGTGGTGGCGGCCGTGGCGGCGACCGGCTCGACGGGGGCGTCCAAGACCACGCGGGCCGCGCCCGACCTCGCGGCGATCGGCACCTTTGCGGTTGCGACCACGACGCTCTCCGTCGAGGTCCCAGGCCTCGCACCCGGTGACAACCGGCTGCCAACCACCGTGTGGTACCCGCTCGTGAAGCCGGCGTCGGTGCGCGGTCGCGACAGCCTCGGGCCCAGTCCGCTGCTCGTCTTCTCCGAGGGCTTCGGCGTGCCCGTCTCGAGCTACTCGGCCCTGATCGAGGACTGGGCGTCCGCCGGCTTCGTCGTGGCCGGCCCGACGTACCCGCACACCTCGCCGTCCACGGCCACAACGCTCGACCGCGGCGACCTCGTCCACCATCCCGCAGACTTGCATGCGGTGATCGAAGCGGTGCTCGGCGAAAGCCGCACCCCAGGCTCGGTCCTCTACGGACGGGTCGAAGGCTCCGGCATCGGCCTCGTCGGCCAGTCGGACGGCGGTGACGTCAGCCTCGCGGTCGCGGACGACTCGTGCTGCCGGTACGCCGGTGTGAGCGCGGTCGCCATCCTCTCGGGAGCCGAGTACGCCGGCTTCGGCGGCCGCTACTTCGCACCGGGCACACCTCCGGGCCCGCCGCTGCTCGTCGTCCAAGGCCAGGAGGACACGATCAATCCGCCGGTCTGCAGCGTCGAGCTCTACGACGCAGCCGCCCCACCCAAGTACTACCTGGACCTCCTCGACGGGACACATCTCGGCCCCTACACCGAACCCACTGCCGCGAGGAAGGTGGTCGCTGCGGTCACGACCGCCTTCTTCGAAGCCACGCTCGGGGCAGTGCGCGGCCCACCCGAGAAGAAGCTCGAGGAGAAGATGGCCGAGCGCGGCGACGTCCCCGGGGTCGCCCAGCTCACCACGTCGCAGAGCGCACCGCCCGCGTCGGGGACCTGCCCGACAGCGCCCTAGGCCCTCCCGGGCCCGCCGAGCCCGGGGAAATCCTTCACTTGGTCGTCACGAGCCTTGGCAATGCTGGCGGCGATGAGCATGACCATGCCGCATCGGCCGGCGACGCGCTTCTCGGTCGGACAAGGGCGCAACGTCTCGCGCCGTCCTGCTGCGAAGCCACGGCCCATCCTCGGTCAGGCAGCGCTCGCGGCAGCCGTCGCGGGTCTCGTCGCAGTCGTCGTCCTCGGGGTCGTTCGCGAGTCGGGAGCCGACCTGCACGCCCGAGGCGGGGTTGCGATGTTCGCAGGAGGCATGGCGGGGCTCGCCGGCATGTACCTCGCTCTCATCCAGCTGCTGCTGATCGGCCGGATACCCCAGCTCGAGCGGCTCCTCGGACAAGACGGGCTCCTGCGCGTGCACCGGCTCCTCGGACCCTGGCCGATCGGGCTGCTCGTCTTGCACGCCGTCGTGATCACGATCGGGTTCGCCCAAGCCGCCCACAGCGGGTTCCTCCATCAGCTCGCGGTCTTCCTCGGATCCTATCCGGACATGCTCGCGGCGACGGTCGGGCTCGCGCTCATGGTCGTGGCCGGCGTCGCGTCGATCGGCGCGCTCAGAAAGCGGATGCGGCGCGAGACGTGGTGGGTGATCCACCTCTACATGTACCTCGCGCTCGCGCTGTCGTTCGCGCACGTCCTCGCGCTCGGTCCCACGTTCGTCGGGCACCCCCTCACCCAGGCCATCTGGGCCTTCGTCTGGGCGTCGACGGCCGGGGTGGTGCTCGTATTCCGCGTCGTGGTACCGCTGTCTCGGTCGATCCGCCATCGTCTTCGCGTCGCAGAGGTCCACCAAGAAGCCCCGGGCGTCGTCTCGGTGATCTGCACCGGGCGGCACCTCGAGCGGCTGCGCATCTCTGGGGGCCAGTTCATCGCCTGGCGCTTCCTCCGGCGCGGGCTTTGGTGGCAGGCGCACCCCTACACGGTCTCTGCCCTACCCCGCCCGCCGTACCTGCGGCTCACCGTGCGCCAGCTCGGCGACCATTCCTCGGCTGTCGCACGGCTCCGTCCCGGCACGCGGGTCGCGATCGAGGGTCCCTACGGCGCAGTCACCTCCGACAGCCGCCTGCACGAGAAGGTGGTCCTCGTCGCCGGCGGCATCGGCATCACCTCCATCCGCTCGTTGCTCGAGGACCTCCCGAAGAGCGCCCGGCCGATCGTCATCGTTCGCGCCACGAGCAAGGACCAGCTCGTGCTTCGTGACGAGACGGCGAAGCTCGTCGAGAAGCTGGGCGGGACGCTCCACGAGCTCGTCGGCCCACGCTCGACGACCGGAGGGACGCGCCGGTTCTTGAAGCGGCTCGTCCCGGACCTCGGCGAGCGTGACCTCTACGTGTGCGGCCCACCGGGCTTCGTCCGTGACGTGGTCCACGCCGCGCGCGCACTGGGCATGCACCGCCGTTGTGTGCACTACGAGGAGTACCAATGGTGAGCGTCGCCGACATCACACTGCGACCCGACATCACACTGCGACCCGACATCACACTGCGACCCGACATCACACTGCGACCCGACATTGCACGCCGGCGAGGTGCAGGGCGATGAAGCGCTACCCGGCCGTCCTCGCGGCCACTGCCGCCGGCCTCGCGGGCGTGCTCAGCTTCCACACGCAGCGCGCCAGTGTCTTGCTGCCCCGCGCCTCGACCTCCGGCGTCTCCCCCACCTCTCCGCCACCCTCTTCGCGCAAGCACGCGACACCCACGTCCCCTCCAGCGAGGTCCTCGCCGCAAGCCACGACCTCGAGCGCCACGGGCGCCCTCGAGCAGTACGGCTACGGACAGCTTTCGGTCCGGGTCACCATGTCTGGCGGGAAGATCACGAAGGTGGCCGTCGCCAAGCTGCAGACCGCCGACACATACTCCCAACAGCTGGCCGATTACGTCGTCCCGGTCCTCGAACGGGAGGTGCTCGCGGCGCAGAGCGCCCGCATCCACGGCCTGACGGGCGCCACCTACACGAGCGCGGCGTACGCGTACTCGGTGCAGTCTGCGCTCGACAAGCTTCGCAGGTGACGCTCCGTTCCAGGCCCGCGCACTCGCTCGTCCACGTCGAGCAGGTGATGGGCACCGCCGTGTCGTTCCACCTGCGCGTGGTGCCGCCCCGAGCACACGTCGACCTCGACAGCGCGCTCGCCCGGGCCTGCGCGCGGCTCCACGAGGCCGACCGTGTCTTCAGCACCTGGAACACCGGAAGCCCGCTCAGCCGCTTGCGGCAGGGCCGGTTGGCGTTGGGCGAAGCGCCCGAGGAGATCCGCCAGGTGCTCGACCTCTGCGCGTACGTGCGCGACCTGTCCGGCGGGTGGTTCGACCCCTGGGCGATGCCTGGCGGCGTCGACCCGACCGGCCTCGTGAAGGGATGGGCGGCCGAGCGCGCGCTCGAGGCGCTGGCGCTGGGGCCGGTGCTCGCCGCCAGCGTGAACGCAGGAGGCGACGTCGCAGTGCTCGGGCGCCCGGGGGAGGGCGAGACCTGGCGCATCGGGGTCCGCCACCCTTGGCGGCGAGATGCCCTCGCGTGCATCCTTGCGGTCGAGGACGCGGTGGCGACCTCTGCAACCTACGAGCGTGGAGCGCACCTCGTGGATCCGCACACCGGCGAGCGCCACGCGAGCGCTGCGTCGGCGACCGTGGTCGGCCACAGCCTGGCCATCGCGGACGGCCTCGCCACGGCGCTCGCCGTCGGGGGCGACGCGGTGCTCGAGCGGATCGCGGCGGTCGCCGGCTACGAGGGATACCTCGTCCGCCATGACGGCACGGAGGCGTGGACCGATGGCATGCCCTTCGCCGAGTGAAGCGCGGAGCCGGACGAAACGCCCCGCGCAACGGCGCCGCAGTGGCTCACGAGGAGCTCAGAGGTCCCTCGGGCGTCCGACCCTCCCCCCGGGTCCCGTCCAGCCCCGGGCGTCCAAGCCCCACAGGTGCCTCCTCAGGCGTAGACGCCGACGCCGACGAGCACCGCCCAGACGATCGCGAGGATCTGGAGCGTCCGGTCCTCCAATGCGAGGTCGCTGGGCGCCCCGCCGTGCCCGGCGTCGAGAAGCCGAAGGACGTAGAGCACCCCGGTCAGCACCGGGGCGACGGACAGCTCGATCCAGACGAGATGGTCGCCGCGGTGCGAGAGCCCAGTCTTGTCGAAGGCCCACAGGCAGTAGGTCGTCGCTGCGCCGGCTGCGCTCATCGTGAGCGCCGATCGCAGGAACTGCGGCGAGTACTTCGCGAGCGCGCTGCGATGCAGGCCGCGCCCCTCCCCGAGGGCCTCGTGCTCTGCGGTCCGCTTGCCGACGACGAGGAAGAGTGCGCTGAACGACGTCACCACGAGGAACCAGCTCGACAGCGGCACGTGGGTGGCCACCCCTCCGGCGATCGCGCGCAGCACGAAGCCCGAGGCGACGGCCGTCATCTCGATGACGGGCTCGCGCTTCAGCCAAGCGGAGTAGGAGACGGTCACGGCCACGTAGAAGGCGTCCACCACCATGAGTGGCCATCCCCCGAGAAGGGCGGCACCCGCGATCCCAGCGCCGAAGAGCAGCACTGCGGCGGCGATCGCAAGGCTGGAAGCGACCCGCCCCGAGGCGACCGGGCGATCGCGCTTTCGCGGATGGCGCCGATCGGCCTCTGCGTCGAGGGTGTCGTTCACGAAGTACGTCGCCGACGACGACGCGCAGAAGACGCCGAACGCGCCGAGCGCATGAAGCGCCGGCCCCCCATGCGTCAGGACGCCTGCGGCGCCTGGCGCGACGAAGACGAGCACGTTCTTCGTCCACTGCTTGGGACGGGCGGAGGCGAAGAGATCCCGCGCCCGACCAGAGAGCGGGCTCTCCTTCGGCTGCACCTCGGTTCCCGCCTGGCCGGTCGCAGCCTCCATCGTGATCCCAGGTTACCGAGACTTCATGACGATCCGATGAGGCAGCTCTCACCGAGGACACGGACCCTCGACACGAGGCCACGAGGAGAGGTCAGGGACGTCAAGTGCGCCACGCGCGACCGGATCAGCTTGATAGGTATCCCACCATCGCGTTCACCGTCGCTGTCGTGATCGCGAGTGTCCCTCCCAAGACGGTCAGCGCGCCCACCTTCTGGCCGTCGCCGCCGATCCCGGCGGACGACCCGGCGGCCTCGAGGAACGCCTGCAGGTACGGCCCGACTGTCGTGGGGTCCACCGTGAGGAGCAGTGGCTCGGGTGCGTGGGTGTTCGATCGGCCCGCGCCCGCCGCCACGACTGCCCCCGCGAGCCCGTCGGAGTAGAAGGCACCCTGGGCCACGACGACACTGGACACCGGCGCCCAGTGGAGGCCGGCTGCGCTGAGCTCGAAGTCCGCCGCCTGGACCGCGGTGTCCGTGTAGTTCTTGCCCGCCACCCGCAGCACCGAGACGCCCAGGCCTTCCAGGTCCGAGACGACCGCATTGGAGACCGCGAGCGGGCCGCCCGTCACGATGACCTGCTCGATTCCGAGCTTCTTGATCGCTGTGGCCGCTTGCGGGGACAGCGCCCCGGGTGTGGTGAGCAGGATGGGGAAGTGCTCGTCGTAGGAGATCACGCTTGCGGACTCCGCGTCTTGGAAGGAGGTCCCGGTCGCAAGGATCGCCGTGGGCAGTGTCCCGGAAGCCGCCGATGCAGAACCTGCGCCCGCGGTGTCGTTGAACTTGCCCGTCCCTCCTGTCGCGTTGGTGCCGCCGTACGCGCCTGCCACATCGACATGGCCCACGAAGCTTGGGCTCACAGAGACCGCGACTGTCTCCGCGGTTGCGTACGCGGATTGACCGTAGATCCGGGTCACCTGAACCTTCTGGCCGGTCGTGGTCTTGCCGCCGCACGCGTAGACCGGCAGCGCCTCGAGCGAGCTCACCACTGTCGCCGACACCGCCAACGGTCCGCCCACCACGTAGACGTGGGAGATTCCTTCGTCTTGGATCGCCGTCTTGGCAGGTGTCGAGAGGCGGCCGGTCGGGGTGAGCAGGGTCCCGGTCCCCAGTGACGCAGCCAGGTACTGGCTGGCCAGCGCGTCGGAGTAGCCGTCGTCCCGGGCCAGTACGACCGAGCCGGATGCCGGGCACGCACCGGCGGAAGGTGTGAACTGGTGGGCCAACTCGGCGGCTGCGGTCGCGTCGGCTGTCTCGCCGAAGATCCGCTCCTGCGCGGAGAAGATCGCGATGCCGCCCGTGCTCACGGTGACCGTGTTCGACTGCGTCGTGACCACCTGGCTCACGCCCGGTGACAGCCAGATGCCGAAGAACACTGTGGCGATCGTGTTGCCGGTGATGACGGTACCGGCGACGTCTGTCGGGCCGACCGCGGCGAAGACCTCGACGCCGGTGGTCTTGGTGATCTTGGCTGTGACTGTGCCAGGTCCCCGTGTCGGGCCGGCATGCAGCGCGTCGTTCGTGAAGGTGTTGTCGATCACCTTGTTGCCCTTCGTGTCCTGCAGTGGCGCGTGGCTGTGGATGGTCATGCCCGGCATGCCGTTGCCGCTCGCAGTGTTGTGCTCGAAGGTGTTTGTGTAGACCGCGGTGCCCGGGAACGGCGTCGCCGCGAGCAGCCCCGCGGCGCCGTTGCCGTCGGCGGTGTTGCCCTCGACCGTGTTGCCGTACACGCCTCCCGCCGTCGGATCGGGCTTGCCCGTTGTTGGTCCGCTCGTGTGGACCGCTGTGGCGTTGTGACTGGCGAGGGTGATCCCGCAGTCGCCGGGGTTTGTCGACACCTGGTTTGTAGAGATCGTGTTTGTGAAGTTCGGGCCGAGCTCGTCGGTGACGAGGATCCCGCCCCAGTTCTTCGACACGACGTTCCCGTGGACCATGGAGTGCGAGACGCTCATGAGGTGCAGACCTTCGCCGTAGTCGCTCTCAGGTGTCGGTGTCTTGCACAGCGTTGTGGCATCCGCCTTGTGCAACGCGGCTGTGGTCGCACACTTGTCGTTTGTCACGACGTGGTCTGTCAGGATCGAGACCTTCGAGACCGTGGCAGGCTTCGGCGCTGTGGGCGCAGGCGAGACGAGTATGCCCGAGCGCGCGGCGTTCTCGAACGTGACGTCCTTCACCACGGCTGTGCTGGCCTGCTCGACAAGGCCGAACTGCTCACCGGTGGCTGTGACCACGACTGTCGTCGGATGTGTCGCAACGCCTTCGACCGTGACCGGTTTCGTGATCGTGTTCGACGTCCCCGCGGGGTTCGCCGACTCCTTGTACGTCCCTGCCGCAAGCGAGACGGTGTCACCTGCGGCGGCCTGCGACAGTGCGAACCCGAGGCTCCCGCAGGGATGTGCCGCTGTCGTGCAGCTGCCCGATGTCACCCCGCCCTGAGCGACGTGGAGCACGACGGGAGCTGTCGCGGCCTCGGCCGTCCCCGACAGTGCAAGTGCTGCGCCGGTGCCGGCCAGCGCTCCGAGGGGCAGCGCAAGGGCCACCAGCGCCACGAGCGTGCGCGGAGCTCCTCGCCTCACCATGTGCATTCCCCTTTCTTTTCCTTCCTCAAGCTCCTCGAGCTTCGAAGTGACCGATTCCTCGGAGCAGAGCCCGCCCGGGACGTTCCCTACAATGCGGCGGCTCGCCGGCACTTCGTCCATCGGACCGACGCGCTCGTCTCGGTGGATGCGAACGCCGACCGCGCCCCACCCCTTTCGAAAGCCCAACTCCGCCAAGTCCGCCTCCGTTCATAGCCCCAGTCCTGCCTGCGATGCAAGTACCAGGTGTGAAGGCATGAGAGCGGACCCGGGCGCGACAGCCGGACGGAGGTGGCCACCCCCGGCGCCGCTCACGGCTTCCAGGTCAGCTCAGGCCCTTCGGCAGGAGGCGGGCTCCGGCTGCCCGGGCGACCACCACGGGCGGGTGACGCCTTCGGCCCCTCGGGTCGGCTGCCCGCTGTGCCCGGCGCGTCGGAGCACCGACGTCGCCTGGTAGTCCTTCGAGGGCCCTCGGACGCGCCACTCCTCGACGAATGCGTCGGACGCGTGGACGCGCCAGGTGATCTGGTACCGGTCGTCGCCGCAGAGGTGCACGGCCCGGCCTCGGCCGCTCCGCAAATCGCACTCGAGGAAGGCTCGCCGGTCGTCGAACTTGATGGCGACGACCCCATCTGGACGCCTCACGCAGATGAGCTTCCGACGTGCGTCGCCTCGGTACGCTCCGATGCGCAGCTCCCCGAATTCGCAATAGGTCGCCGTGAACTGGTCGTCGCTCCCGATCGGCGCCATGTCGACCACCCCGCTGAACGATCCGGACCTTTCCAGGCGATGGTCCACGAACGTCCTTTGCACCCGCCACCTCCCGAGCAGGTACCCGTAGGTGTCGGCGATCTCGGCGATCACCGTGCGCGGGGGCTGGCGCGGCTCATCGGGCGCCGCGCTCGGCTCCCAGGAGCCTCCATGCTCCCGGGAGCGCGACCGCGGCCAGCGCGGCCTTGATCGCGTCGCCCGCCAAGAAGGGGACGAAGCCGAGCGAGATCGCTCGGGCGGCACCGACGTGCAGGCTCAGCGCGAGCCACGTCACACCCCACAAGTAGATCACGAGCTCCCCGGCGACCATGGCCGGGACGCTCCTCGAGACCGAGCGATCGGCTCCGCGCTGCGCGAGGTAGCCGCAGAGCGCCGCGCACAGCACGAAACCGACGATGTAGCCGAACGACGCGCCGACGTAGCCATGCGCGTGGTCGGCGAACCATGGGACGCCCGCCACGCCAGCGACCGCGTAGAGCGCCATCGCGGCTGCTCCGCGTCGCCACCCGAGCACCGTTCCCGAGAGCAAGACGCCGAGCGTCTGCCCCGTGATCGGCACCGGAGTGAAGGACAGACGGATCGACACCTGCGCCAGCAGCCCGACGACGCCCGCAGCACCGACCACGAGCAGGATGTCGCGGAAAAGAGTGCCGGGGACGAGGTCGCCGAGCACGAGGGGCTTGCGTCCGTGGAGCGCCACGGCGTCCGACATGGGCGTCACCTCCTCACACGCGCCGGCCGTCCGCAACGGACGGCGTCCACGTACGGTCGCGCTCGTGTCCTTTACCACACGCGAGACTTCGGCTGCCAACGACGACCACGGATCCCTCGGTGGCGGCGCGCCTTGCCGCGTCCAGGATCTCGATCACCCTCACGGCATCCCAGGGGTCCACCGGCACCGGACCCCGATCCTCGAGTGCGCTGACCAGCTTCGAATAGAACATCTCGTACGCGCCCGGCCGCGTCGGCACCGTGGTGAGGTGCTCGCCGACGCCGATCGTGCCGTCGTGGGTCTTGGGCTGCACGCCCCACCCGGGGTCGCCGGGCCGCATGCCGTCCTTCAGCTGTTGCTCCTGGGGGTCCAGGCCGTGGCGGACATAACCCGCCTCGGACCCGAGCACCCGAAAGCGCGGTCCGGGGCGTGGCGCGACGGCGCTCGCCCACAGATGGCTCCGGGCGCCGTTCGTGTGCGTGAGCGCGACGAAGACGTCATCGTCGACGCTGCTCCCTCGTCGGCGTCGGTCGAGCTCGGCGTAGACCGATGCCACCGGCCCGAGCAGCAGCACCGCCTGATCCACCAGATGGGAACCCAGGTCCAACAACAGGCCCGCTCCCGTCTCCGGACGAGGATCCTCGCGCCAGCTGCTCTCGCGAAGCGCCGGCGCCCAGCGCTCGAAACGCGACTCGAAGCGGTGAACGGCGCCGAGCCTTCCGGACGCGACGATCGCCTGGAGCGTCAGAAAATCGTTGTCCCAGCGCCGGTTGTGAAAGACCGTGAGCAGGACGCCTGCTTCTTGTGCCTCGCGCACCAGCGCCCGTGCCTCCGAAGCGTCGGGGGCGAGCGGCTTCTCGACTACGACCGCGACGCGCGCCGCGATGGCGCGACGGGCGATCGGGACGTGCGCGCCATTCGCAGCGGCGACGACAATCACGTCGATTCCGCCTTCGAGCTCGAACAGCGCGTCTGCGCTCTCGACGACCTGCACCCCTGGAAGGTCCTCGGCAGCCTGCGCGGCCCGCGCGGGATCCGACGTCACCACCGCCGCCAGCTCGAGCCCTGCGGTCCGCTCGATGAGGGGCGCGTGGAAGACTCGGCCGGACAATCCGTAACCCACGAGCCCGACGCGCCTCACCGGCCCCAAGTCTGCCAGGCCCCTACCTCGCGAGAGATCTTCGCGCCGAGGACGTCGAGGGAAATGAGGAAGTGGAGCTCCCGCGGCGACGGGCAAATGGGGGCTGGGCTAGAATTCTTGGTAGGTCCCATCGCCAGCTGAAGGTTCGGGGAAAAGGGGATGTGATGCTTGGAACGTCTTGGAGCCTTGCTGGAAGAGTGGCTATTGCCGTCGGGCTGACCGTCTCGTTGGTCGCCGGCGGCGCGGCCGTCGCCGGAGCGCTCTCGTCGCCCGTGCGCGCTTCTCACGCCGCGCGGGGCTTTGGCGGCGCTGACCGGCGCTCTGCGACGCTTCCGATGAAGGTCGCCGTCGGCCAGGTCACCGGGGTCGACGGGGTCAGCACGCCAGGCCACTGCGGCACAGCGGGCAAGACAGGGACCTTCGTCGTGGAGAACCTGAGAAGGAGCTCTTCGACCACGGTGGACGTCAGCGCGACGACCAGGTTCCTCGCGCCCACGACGCTCGGGGCGAGCTTCGCGGACGTCTGCGTCGGCAGCACCGTCTTCGTCCAGGGCACCACAGCCTCGGGGACCGTG
>JAJYYT010000025.1:10980-12072 GCA_021800645.1 Actinomycetes bacterium | reverse complement strand
GCAGGGACCGGGTCGCGCTCGTAGACCGTGACCGACGCACCCCCCTCGACCAGCGCCCAGGCGGCACCGATCCCGCCGGGGCCTGCGCCGACCACGGCGACGGAGAGCCCCACGTCGTCACCGCGAACGGGGGGCGGGACCGGGCGCATGTCAGCGACGAAGCGCTCCAGCTGCCCGATGGCGACGGGCACCCCGCCGGCGAGCGACCAGGTGCACGCGCCCTCGCACTGGGCGGACTGGTTGCAGACACGCGCGCAGACGTCGGGCAGGACGGAGGTCCTGCGCAGGACCTCATGGGCCCGTGTCAGGTCCCGTGCGGCGACGGCAGCGACGAACGCGGGGATGTCGTTGTGCGCGGGGCAGCCGCGCACGCACGTCGGGTCGGGGCACTGGAGGCACCGCTGCGCCTCCGCGATCGCCTCCTGCCAGCTGCGCAGTCCGAGCCTCACCTCGCCCACGTCGGCGAGGAGCGGCTCGGGATGCACGACCTCTGCAGTGACCCGCGTCCCCGCGAGCACCGGGCCGTGCACCTCGATCGCGCTGAATGGGCACGTGCGCACGCACTGGCGGCATCCGACGCATCGCTCGTCGTGGGCGACCACCACCCAGCGCGCGGGGTCCATGTCCAGCGCGTCGGCCGGGCAGCGGATCACGCACTCCTGGCAGCCGGCGCAGCGGTCGACGAGGACCTGCACCTCGGGGTGGACGATCGAGGTCGTGTCCGTCTCGGTCATGGTGATGGCCATGAGGCTCCTCTCCTGGTTCCGGTCTGCTGGGTCGGGCGGCGCTCAGCTCGCCGCGTGCATGAGGACGTAGAGGACGCTCGCCGTCGCCCCGCAGGCGAGCACCATGCCGAGCGTCGCGATCCGGACGCCCAAGGCGTTGCGGCTGACCGGCACCAGCTCCCTGCCTGCGATCTTCCACGTGGCCCACGCCGCTGCAGCGGTCCCTGCGAGGATGACGGCGACCTGCACCACGACGATCCACCCGTCAGTCAGGATGTGGAACCCGTAGATCGGCGACCGGGCGGAGGAGTAGCCGGCGATGTGCGCGACCGCAGGTACCACGCGCGCGGCGTGCTTGAAGAACTTC
>JAJYYT010000025.1:0-10970 GCA_021800645.1 Actinomycetes bacterium | reverse complement strand
AACTTCGGCAGCTGGCGGGCGAAGTAGTCGGCGCCCACCACCGGGATGAGGCCGTAGGCCATGGGGACGAAGAAGGCCCGGAACCGCGAGGTCCGGTCCACGAAGCTCTCGGTGTGCGCCGTCGCGATGTCCGCGCGGCCGAGCGCGCGCGAGAGCAGCCACACCGCGCCGGCGGTCGCGAGCGCCACCGCCGCGATGACCCCGACGTAGTCGACGGGGTCGGGGTAGTGGGGGAAGAGGAGATTGCGGTTCAGCCAGCCGTCGATCGACGCAAATGCGGTGGTCGCGTTGAACTGCTGGTAGACGACCAATCCCCACAGGATGGCGACTCCCCAGGCAACGTCGGCGCGGCGACGACGCGGCGCCACCACAGAGGTGAGGGGGCGCTGCACGAACAGGCCGACGTTCCCCTCGGGGCACGCCTTGTAGCACTCGGAGCACAGCCCGCACGAGAGGTTGGAATCGGCGCTGCCGGGCCAGGTGTACCACGGGCAGCCGTAGCCCTTCTCACCGCCGCGCATGCAGTCCTTCGTGCGGCACGACAGGCACACCTCGCGGTCCTTGGTCCGGAAGCCGGCGGCCGATCCCATCGAGCCGACCGTGCCGATCAGCGTGGTGAGCGGGCAGACGTAGCGGCAGAAGGTCCGCCGCTCGAAGACGAGGAAGAAGATGAGCGCCGAGGAGACGATGCCGACGACCATCCACGACGTGTCGGCCGGGTTGCCGGGTCCGGCGATGTTGAAGAACTCCTCGATCCAGGTGAGCACGAGGAAGCTCGCGACCGGGATCAAGAACCCGAGGCGCGCGAGAGGCTCGGGGAACTTGCGGCCGAGGCCGAGCGCCTTCTGGGTGCGGTTCCAGAACGAGCGACGTTGGATCCACTCGGCGAACCCGCCGAAGGGGCACATCGCGCACCACGCCCGCCCTACCACCACCATCATCACGAAGACGAGGCAGAACCACACGTACCACGTGATCGCCGCGCCGAAATTGAGACCGGGGATCGCGGTGCCGGCGATGCCCACGAAGATCACCGTCCAGAAGACGACCTGGTTCGGCACAATGAGGAGGAACTGGAACTTGCGGTTCCGCACGAGCCGCGCCACGCGCGGGTCGCGGGTCAGCTCCAGCCCTGGCTCGGGGTCGGTGTCGGCGAAGCGCTCCCGGAGCCCGGTCCGCCGGGCCGGTCGCAGCCGGACCGCCGAGGAAACCGGGTCCGGTGCGGTGCTGGTGCGGTCCTGCAGGTCGACAGCCATCGCTCCTTCTCCTCGCCCCCAGGCAAACGGCAACCGCTCCGGACGCCCCCGGGAGGCCTGCGACGCCCACAACGTGTAGCGAACTGCTCCACGTGAGAAGATAATGAGTACTGGACACTACGTCAAGCCCTGAAGTACACTTTTCTCCGTGGACGTCGGGCTCTCGAGCCGGGGCAGGTACGTCGTCAAGGCGGCGGTCTTTCTCGCCGCCGCGTACCGGTCGGGGCGGCACCGGACCCGGCGGGAGGTCTCCGACGCGATGGGGCTGCCTCCGACGTTCGTGCCCCAGGTCATGAGCGACCTGGCCCGTGCGGGGCTCGTCGTCTCGGCCCCCGGCCTCGGCGGGGGCTATCGGCTCGCGCGCCCCCCGGAGCTGGTCAGCCTCTTGGAGGTGGTCGAGGCGGGAGAAGGCCCGCTCGATGCCGGGAACGTCGAGCCGAGTCCGCTGGCCACCGGTGCCGGGCTCCCGCTCTTGGTGCGCAACGAGGCGAGCACGCGCGTGCGGAGCGTGCTCGGGGCCACGACGCTCGCTCAGCTGGTCGGACTCGGCGACGCGCGTGCACAGCCTGTCGCGCCCCTGCCCTGCGGCGTCCTCGCGGTCCGCAGTCCGAGCAGCTCAGGAGTGACGCGCGCCGGCGTGGCCGGGATCGAAGAGATCCATGAGCAGCTCGTCGCAGAGGAGGTCGTCGAGCGAGACCGAGACCGGGTCGGGGTGCCTGCGTCCCCGCACGGTGGAGACGGCCGCCGCGGCGAAGAGCGCGGCGTAGACGACGACGGCGAGCAATGACACCGCCACCAACGCCGCGCCCAACGCGAGGATCGATCCCACGCCACCAGCTTGAGCCGGCGCAGGCCAGAGGAGAACCCCGAGTGCCGCTCCGTGCTGTTGCGGGAGGGATCGGAGCCCCCCGTGGTTCCACGGATCCCCACGAGACCGGCGAGCCGGCGCCACCCGCCGCCCGGCGGCCGGTTCGCATCGTGATCGTCGAAGATCACGCGCTCGTGCGGGAAGGCACTGCACAGCTGCTCGAGGCGCACGCCGACCTGCAAGTGGCAGGCGCGTGCGCGACCGCAGAGGAGGGTCTCGAGCTCGTCTCGCGCCTCATCCCCGACGTCGCCCTCGTCGACGTGAGCCTCCCGGGCGCGAGCGGGCTCGCGCTCGCGCGGGAGATCACGCGTCGCCAGCAGCCCACCCGAGTGCTGGTCGTGAGCGCATACGACGACCACGCCTATGTGACCGAGGCACTCGAGATCGGCGTCGGCGGCTACCTGCTCAAGACGGCGTCCGCGCGAGAGCTGGTCGAGGCCGTCCGCCTGGTGGCCGAAGGCGTGTTCGTCCTCGACGGTGCGCTCGCGACCAGGCTCAGCCGAAGGCATGACCATGCACCCGCCCGTCGCGGCCCCGAGGTGCTGACTGCGAGGGAGGCCGAGGTCTTCGCGCTCGTCGCGCAGGGACGCTCCAACAAGCAGATAGCGGCTGAGCTCTCCCTGGGCCTTCGCACGGTCGAGTCCCATGTCTCGAGCCTGCTCGCGAAGCTCGGTGCCACCTCGCGCACCGAGGCCGTCGCCAACACGCTACGGGCAGCACGTCACGACGATGTCGAGCGTCTCCGCGTCTGAGCCGGCGCCGGCAGATGACGGCAGTGCCGCTGGCGTGATCCGCCGAGCGCTCCACCCTCCGCTGCACGACCGCGGCTTCTGGGGGGTGCAGGCGGTGGTCGTGCTGCTCGCAGGGCTGCACTTCCTGATCGATCTCCGCTCCTCGGCGGAGGGCGGCTCCTTCCCTGGCGGGATCCCCGTGGCGTTGCTGATCGTCCCGGTGGGCTATGCCGCCCTGCGTTGGGGACTCAGCGGCTCGGCGCTCACCGCGGCGTTCGCCACCGTGCTGTGGCTGCCAGATCTCCTGCTCCCCGTCGACAAGGGGCACGCGCCCTCCGACGTGGTCAACCTCGTCCTGGTGGACGCCGTGGCGCTCGTCTTCGGCCAACGGATCGAGGCTGAGCGCCGCGCGCACGCCCGCGTGGAGCAGGCGACGCTCGCGCGCCTGTACGCCGAAGCGGGCTTTCGTCAGCTCTTCGAGGCGAACCGAGCACCCATCCTCGTGGTCGACGCGGCGGGCAACGTCCGCGGCGCCAATCCGGCGGCGACGGCGGCGTTCGGCGAGGGGACGCTCGGCGCGCGCGCGAGCGCGCTGGCGGGAAGCGACGCACCCGTCGAGACCCTCCACGGGCAGGTGGTCAGCGCGCACGACGGCCACGACTACCGGGTGGCGTACGTCACGCTGCCCGAAGGTGGCGACAGCGCGGCACAGCTCGTGTTCGAAGACGTGACCGAAGAGCGCAGTCAGTCCCGCCGGGCGGCCCAGCGGCGCGCGCGCATGATCGCGGCAGAAGAGGAGCAGCGCCGTCGGCTGGCGCGCGAGCTGCACGACGAGCCGCTGCAGCTCCTGCTCCACCTCGCGAGGAAGCTCGAGGCGCTGCGCGAGTCCCCCGGCATGCTCCCCGACGTCCTGTCGAGCCTCGACGACGCACGGGTCCGCTCCCTCCAGGCAGCGACGCGCCTTCGCGCGCTGGCACGCGACCTGCGACCGCCGTCGCTCGACCACCTCGGGTTGGTGGCTGCGCTCTCGGGGTTCCTCGCCGAGGTGGAAGAGGAGAGCGGTCTCCCCGTCGAGCTCACCGTGGCGGGAGCGGCGCGCCGGCTCGCTCCCGACGTCGAGCTGGGGGTCTTCCGGATCGTCCAAGAAGCGGTGCGCAATGCCGTCGGCCATGGCCGGCCACGCCGGGTGGACGTCACAGTGGAGCTCGGTGCCGAGCGGCTCGAGGTCCGGGTGAGCGACGACGGTGCGGGGTTCGACGCACGCGCGCTGCAAGCGGACGCCCAGTCCGCGCACCTCGGCCTCGTCGGCATGTCGGAGCGGGCGGGTCTCCTCGGAGGAACCCTCGAGGTGGACAGCGAGCCGGGGGGCGGGACCGTCGTGCACGCGTCCATACCCCTCAGCACAGCCGCGGGGGACGGGTCGGGGGGCCTGCACGAGATCGCCGAGGCGCGCCGGCCTGGGACGCTCGCCGAGGCCGACCTCCCAGCGCTGCCTCGCGCGCTGCCCTGAGCCAGGCGCAATCCTGCCGCCGCCGGTGCGGGACGGACCGGCGCAGGGTTGCACACGCCGTCTCCCGCGCCGTCACTCCGACGCCGTCTCTCGCGTCGTCACTCCCGCGCCGTCCTGAGAGAAGCTGACAAGATCCAAGGAGACCGCCGAACCGGTCGTCGATGGCTGCGAGGAGCCCGACCGATGGACCACACCGACTCGACGGGCGCCGCCACCCCCGAGCCGACCACTCCCGGGCCAACCACCCCCCCGCTGTCCACCCCTCCTGCTGGAGCGCAGGCACAGGACGCGGGCGCAGAGGAGATCACCAGCCTTGAAGGGATCCCCGCTCTCTCCCTCGACGCGATCAGCTCTGTCGCCTACGGCCCCGAAGCGATGCTCGTGGTGCTGGCAAGTGCCGGGGCGGGCGCCCTCGCCAAGATCGAGCCGATCACCGTCGCCATCGTCGTGCTCCTCATGATCCTGGTCTTCTCGTACCGACAAGTGATCCGCGCCTATCCCGACGGCGGCGGCTGCTACGCCGTGTCCAAGGCCAATCTCGGTTGCCGCGCGAGCCTGCTGGCGGGGGCGGCTCTCGTCGTGGACTACGTGCTCACCGTGGCCGTGTCGATCGCAGCCGGCGTGGCTGCGCTGGTGTCGGCCTTTCCCGGGCTCGCCCCCGACAGCCTCCCGATCGCGCTCGGGATCCTGGTGGTGCTGACCGCGTTCAACCTGCGGGGCCTGGCGACGAGCGCCCGGGCGCTCCTGCTCCCGACGGCGGTGTTCGTCGTCGGGATCTACGTCGTGATCGTGGCGGGGCTGCTGCGCTCGCACCCGATGGCCGGCGCGAGGATCCACGTCGCCGTCCCCACTGCGGCCGCCGCGGTCGGAGTGCTGCTCATCTTGAAAGCCTTCGCGGCGGGGTGCAGCGCGCTCACCGGGGTGGAGGCCATCGCCAACGACGTGCCCGCCTTCCGGGAGCCCAGGGTGCGCCGCGCGATGCGGACCGAGGTGCTCTTGGGCGGGATCCTGGGCACGATGCTGCTCGGGCTGTCGGTTCTCACGGTCCGCTTCCACATCGCCCCGGAGGCCTCCCAGACGGTGCTCAGCGAGATCACCGGGGCATCAGTCGGACGGGGCGCGGTCTACTACGTGGTCGACATGGCGACCACCGCCATCCTGGCGATCGCCGCCAATACCTCCTTCGGCGGCCTGCCGGTCCTCGCCAGCCTGCTCGCCCGGGACAACCTCCTCCCGCACGTCTTCGCGCTGCGCGGGGACCGCCCCGTCTACCGCTACGGCGTGGTGGTCCTCGCGGTCTTGGCAGCGGCCCTGCTCGTCGCTGTCGACGTCGATACGAACGCCCTCATCCCGCTCTTCGCCATCGGCGTGTTCACCGGCTTCACCCTTTCCCAGACCGGGCTCGTCCGCCACTGGCACCACGAGCGGCCGAGGCACTGGGGGGCGCGGGCGGCGCTCAACGGCCTCGGAGCGGCGATGACCGGGGTGGCGACGGTCATCTTCGTCGTCACCAAGTTCACCTCCGGTGCCTGGGTCGTCGTGATCGCCGTTCCGGCCCTGATCCTGCTGTACACCCGCATCGACGCCTACTACCGCGACGTCGCCACCGAGATCCGCCTGGGCGAGGTGCCCCCCAAGCCGAGGACGGAGCGGAGCCTCGTGATCGTGACCGTCGCAGCGGTGTCGGCCGTGACCGAGCACGCGCTGACGACGGCGCGCTCGCTGGGCGATGACGTCGTGGCCGTGAGCGTGCAGTTCGACGAAGACCGGGCCCGGGCCCTCCGGGCCGACTGGGACCGCTGGAGCCCCGACGTGGCGCTCGTCGTGCTGCAGTCGCGCACGCGCTCGGTCACCAAGCCCATGGTCGCCTACTTGAACGCGCTCCAAGGTGAGGCGCACGCCCAGGTCCTCGTCCTCATCCCCGAAGTGGAGCCGAAAAGGCTTCGCCACCAGTTCCTTCAGAACCAGCGGGGGATCCTCCTCGCCAACGCGCTGCGCCGCCACTGCGACGTGAGCGTCGCGAGGGTGCCCTTCCCGCTGTCCAGGGCGTAGGCGCCCCGCCGGCTGACCGCGCGCCGCGCCGGCCTGGACGCTGCCGCACCAGGGCACCAATGTACGTACATATTCGGCATACCCTGGCTCGCCTCCCCCGCTCGGCCGGTCAGCCTCATGCACCGCTGTGGGTTCGCTCGAAGCCGCTGTCGAGCTTGGTCGCCGCCCATCGGGTGACGAAGGAGAACCGGTCGGCCCGGATGATCCCGTGGCGCCACTCGACGGGCCCCTCGGGGGTGCTCGCCAGGCGCTCGATGGCGAAGGCGGGCTGGCGGGCGTCGAGATCGAGCAGGTTGCGCTGGGTGCGGTCGGGCAGGACGGGTCGGATCCGCTCCCACCCGCTCGTGAGGCGGAAGCCGCAGTGCTGGGCGAGCTGCTCGTAGAGGGCCGTGTGGGTGAAGTCGACGCCGAGGAGCGGTCTGCACGCACGCGCGGGCATCCACGAGCAGTCGAGAGCGACCGGCTCGCCGTCGGCGAGGCGGATCCGCTCGAGGTAGACCAGGGACTCCCCGGGGCACTGCAGCATCGCAGCGGCCTTGTCGTCCTGGCGCTCCTCGAGGGAGCGGACGATGCTCCGCTGGACGGCTCCGGCGTCCTCGATGGAGCGGTACAGGCTGTAGAGGGTGCCGAGCGGCTGCTCGATGGCCGGCTTGGTGAGGAACGACCCCTGACCGCGCCGGCGCTCCAGCAGACCGGCGGCTTGGAGGTGGCGCACCGCTTCCCTGGCAGTGTGGCGGCTCACCTTGTAGCGCTTGACGAGCTCGACGTCGGCAGGGAAGCGGTCGACGAACTCGCCGGCGTCGAGGCGACGGCGCAGGTCTGCGAGGACCTGCTCCCACAGGGGGGTCCGGCGAGGTCGTTCGCCCAGGTCGGTCACACCTCGAGTATTGCGCGCGAGAGCGTTGACAGAGCCCCCTTGTCCGGACTTAAGTGTCTCGACGGAGAGACGTCGCCGCTCAGGGGGGATCACGAACATGGCCGCTGTGACCGCACATCACCGTATCGTCATCGTCGGCGGGGGGAGCGCCGGGCTCTCCGTGGCCGCACGGCTGCGCCGGGCCGGCGAGCGCGACGTCGCCGTCATCGAGCCCTCCGAGGTGCACTACTACCAGCCGTTGTGGACGCTCGTCGGCGGAGGCCTCGCGCCACTCGGACGCTCTGCCCGGCCCGAGGCGGCGGTGATGCCCGCTGGGGTGACCTGGGTGAGAGACCGCGCGGTCGAGATCGACCCCGATGCCAAGACGGTCGCCACGGCAGTCAGGGGCACGGTCGGCTACGACTTCCGACGCCGGATCCTCGCCCAACTCCAAGACGGGCGCCGCCGTCCGCAAGCAGGTGCCCGTGGTCGTGGAGAACCTGCAAGCCGTGATGGAAGGCCGGGAGCCGACCGCTCTCTACGACGGTTACGCTTCGTGCCCGCTCACCACCGCCCGCAACAAGATGCTGCTCGCCGAGTTCGACTACACGATGAAGCCGCGTCCGACGCTGCCGCTGATCGACACGCAGAAGGAGCACTATGACATGGGGATGCTCAAGCGGTACGGGCCGCCGCTCCTGTACTGGCACTCCATGCTGAAGGGCCTCGCCTGAGCGCTCCTGCATCCCCATCGACGCCGGCAAAGCAACGGCCAGCAAAAGCAACGGCCAGCACGCAACGAAAGGAAGCGCACGCACGATGGTCGACGTCGTCACGATCACGACCCCGAGCCTTGGTGACCGCAGCTACCTTGCTCACGACGGCGAGGTGGCAGTCGTCATCGACCCTCAGAGGGACATCGAGCGGTTCCTCGAGGCGGCCGACGCCGCCGGCACGCGGATCACCCACGTCTTCGAGACCCACCTCCACAACGACTACGTGAGCGGCGGCCTTGCGCTCGCCGAGGCCACCGGCGCCACCTACGTCCTCCCCGCGGCGGCCGACGTCGAGTTCCCGCGGACGCCGGCAGGGGACGGGGACCGCTTCGAGGCGGGCCGCCTCGCCCTCGTCGCGCTCTCGACCCCCGGGCACACTCCGCACCACGTGGCCTACGCGCTGAGCGAGGCGGGCCGCGCTGCCTCGGCCGTCTTCACCGGTGGGTCGATGCTCTTCGGCGCCGTCGGGCGGACCGACCTCGTGAGCGAGGCGCAGACCGACGAGCTCACCCGTGCCCAGTACCACTCGGTCCGTCGCCTCGCCAGAGAGCTGCCCGGTGACGCGGTGGTGCTCCCGACCCACGGGTTCGGCAGCTTCTGCTCGGCGACGCCGACGACCGGAGAGTCCTCCACCATCGCCGAGCAACGAACCGAGAACCTGGCGCTCATCACCGAGGACGAGGACGAGTTCGTCGAGCGCCTCGTCGCCGGCCTCGGCGCCTACCCCCGCTACTACGCACAGATGGGACCGGCCAACCGCCGCGGCGCCCGGCCGCCGTCGGTCGAGCCGCCGAGACGGCTCGACGCCCAGGCGTTGCGCCAGCGGATCGACGCCGGGGAGTGGGTGGTCGACCTGCGCCGCCGCTACGCGTTCGCTCGTCACCATGTCGCAGGGACCATCTCGGTGCAGCTCGACGACAGCTTCGCCACGCTCCTCGGCTGGGCCAAGCGCTGGGAGACGCCGCTCGTCCTCATCGGCGACTCTCCCCAAGAGGTGGCCGACGCCCGCCTGGAGCTGTCCCGCATCGGCATCGACGAGTTGGCGGGCGCGGCCACCGGTCCCACCGACGAGCTTGCGGCGGGAAGGATCTCGAGCTACCCGGTCGCGACCTTCGATGGGCTGGGTACGGTCCTCGGGAGAGCGGGAGTCGTGGTGCTGGACGTCCGCCGTCCCGATGAGTGGCATGAGGGCCACCTCGCTGGCGCCGTCCACGTCCCCTTCTGGGAGCTCGAAGCCCGACTGGACGAGGTGCCCGCAGGCGAAGTCTGGGTGCACTGCGCCGGCGGCTACCGTGCGGCGATCGCAGCGTCGATCCTCGATCGCGCCGGGCGCCACGTGGTGCTCGTCGACGACGACTGGAGCAAGGCGGCAGTCCTCGAGCTGCCGATGGCCGGCTGAGCCGGTGCCTCCGAGGCCCCGCCGGCGCTCGCCCGCGCTCAGCTGCATCCCCGCGTTCCGCTGCATCCCCGCGTTCCGGCGCTCGCCCGCATTCCGCAGCAGGTCCGCGTAAGGAGCCCCTCTTGCGCTACGGCTTTGTCATCGACCAGCGGACCTGCATCGGCTGCCACGCGTGCACCGTGGCGTGCAAGACCGAGCACGAGGTCCCCGTCGGCCAGTTCCGCACGTGGGTGAAGTACATCGACAAGGGCGAATGGCCCCAGACGACGAGAGCCTTCGGCGTCATGCGCTGCAACCACTGCACGGACGCGCCGTGCGTGGCGATCTGCCCCACCAAGGCGCTGTTTAAGCGGGAGGACGGGATCGTCGATTTCGACGCCGACCGGTGCATCGGCTGCAAGAGCTGCATGCAGGGCTGCCCTTACGACGCGATCTACATCGACGAGGACACCCGGACCGCGGCCAAGTGCAACTTCTGTGCGCACCGAGTCGACGACGGGTTGGAGCCCGCCTGCGTGGTCGTCTGCCCGACTCGTTCCATCTGGGTCGGCGACCTCGACGATCCGACCAGCGGTATCGCGCAGCTCGTCTCGACCAGCCCCACGACGGTGCGCGCGCCGGAGCAGCGGACCGGTCCCAACGTGCTGTACCTCGGTGCTGACCCCGCCGTGCTCGACCCACTGGCCGCGCCGGTCGCAGACTCCTACCTTTGGGCCACGCCGGATCGCCAGCGAAGCCGTGCGGCCCACGACCTGGCGCCCGATCCGGCGTCCGACGCCCGCACCACGCTCAACACCGCCCATCCGCGACCGTGGGGGTGGCGGGTGACCACCTACCTGTGGACGAAGGGAGTCGGTGCCGGCGTGCTCGGCGTGACCGCCGGCGCGCTGGTGGCCGGGATGCCTGCCGAGGGGGTGCTGCGCGTGGCGGCCCCGGCGATCGGGGTCGGCTTCACCGCCGTGACCGGGGCCCTCCTCGTCTGGGACCTGAAGCGCCCTGCGCGCTTCTGGTACATCTTCGCCAAGGCGAACCCGCGTTCGTGGCTCTTCTGGGGCTCGGTGTGCATGGCGCGCTACTCGGGGATCGCCGGGGGGTGGCTGGCCGCCGCGCTGGCCCGGTCCTTTGACTTGGTGGGCCCTGCGACCTTCGGGCGGCTGCTCTCGGTGGCTCGGTGGCCTGCGCTCCCGGCGGCGGCCGCTGCGGCCGGGTACACGGCGTTCCTCTTCGGGCAGGCCGAGGGTCGTGACCTCTGGCAGTCGAAGCTCCTCCTGCCCCATCTGCTCGTCCAGGCCGTCCAGGCCGGCTCGGGCGTGCTGCTCGCGCTCTCCGCCTGGTCCGGGCCCCAGAAGGTCACCACGATGCTGGCGCGTACCTTCGTCGCCGCGTCGGCCGCCAACCTGGCGGTCATCGCAGCGGAGTACGGGAGCCGCCATGAGACCGCACAGGCCCGCGCGGCGGCCCGCATCGTCACGAAGGGCCGGTACCGACGGCTCTTCTGGGGGGCGCAGTGGGGCTCACGGTG
>JAJYYT010000520.1 GCA_021800645.1 Actinomycetes bacterium | reverse complement strand
ACTACCGCACTGGGAAGGACCTCACACAGGCGACCTGGACCTCGAAGCGTCCGACCGCGTTTCCGCTGAGCGGCGTGGTCCACGGCTTCGCCGAGGGACTGATCGGCATGAGGGTGGGTGGCCGCCGCGAGATCGTGATCCCGCCGAGCCTCGGCTACGGCGACCACAACTACGGGCCGATCAAGGCCGGAGAGACCCTGGTGTTCGTGGTCGACTTGAAGGGCGTGAGCGGCTAGCCAGCCCGATCTGACAGCAGACCCACTGAGCTGCGCAGGCTGCGCGACGGCGCTTGGTCCGGGTGGCTGCAAGGGGTAAAGATGGGAGCGTGCCGGAAGCCGACCAGGGCATGGACGTCACGGGCGTCATCGACGTCATCGTGGAGATCCCCGCCGGCAGCCGCAACAAGTACGAGTACGACCACGATCGTCACCTGATCCGCCTCGACCGGCGGCTCGCGACCGCCATGACCTACCCCACGGACTACGGGTTCGTTCCCGACACGCTCGCGCTCGACGGCGACCCGCTGGATGCACTGGTCATCCTCGAGGACCCGACCTTCCCCGGATGCCTGGTCCGTGTGAGGGTGGTCGGGGTGTTCCAGATGAAGGACGAGGCCGGTCCCGACGCGAAGCTCCTCACCGTGCTCGCGCACGACCCGGCGCGTGCGGAGACGCACGATGTGTCGGATCTGCAGGTGCAGCTCTTGGACGAGATCGCCCACTTCTTCACCGTCTACAAGGCGCTCGAGCCGGGGAAGGCCACCCAGGCGATCGGGTTCGAGGGCCGCGACGCTGCGCTGGAGGAGCTGCGGGCGTCGCGTGAGCGCTTCCAGGCCAAGTCCGGTCACTGAAGCAGGGTGGTGTCACTGAAGCAGGGTGGTGCCGCTGACGCAAAGTGGTGCTGGAGACGACTGACCTGGAGACGTTGGCGCGGGCGGCGCGGAGACAGGGAGACGGGGGCGCAAAGACGACGGCGCGAGCGGCGAAGAGACGGTGTCCGCCAGGAGACCCGTGCGAGGCCGATACGAGGCGTGCGACATCCCGGCGAGCTGCTCGCGCGCTTCCTACGACATCCCGGCGAGCTGCGTCGCACCCCGTGCGTCTGAAGCGATAGCGTGACCGCCGCATGCCTCGCCGTATCGAGATCGAGCTGACGAGCCGTACCGGTGAGGGCGAGCTCACCTGGCGGGCCGCTGGCGCCAAGCACCCGAAGGGCGTCGTCGCGGCCGACCTGGTCCCCGCGGGTGTCGGCGTCGGTGACGTCGTGCGCGCCGAGATCGAGACCGGCCTCGACGGGGTGGAGATCGTCGCGGTGCTCCCCCCCCAAGACAAGTCTGGCGAGAGGTCATCGAACCGCATCGAGGTGCTCGGCACGCCGCGACGGGGTCCTGACGTCCTGGTGAGCTACGCCTCAGGACGGCCCCGTCGGGACGCGGGGCGGCCCGGCAGGGACGAGACCGACCGGGGCGGAGCAAGACGCGGTGCAGAGCCTGGCCGTGGACCGCGCGCTCGTCGGGACGCGAGCAACGCGCCCGGCGAACGGCGACCGGATCGTGGTCGACACGAGCGAGTGGACGGAGATCGCGCGCCAGAGCGGCCCCGGCCCGATGCGCGTCGTGCGCACGCGGATGGATCGGAGCGCAACGGCTCGGCACGTGAGGGAGGAGAACGCCGAGAGCCCAGCGATCGACGGGCCGCACGTCCTGAGCGCCGCGACTCCCCTGTCGCACGCCGTGAACGGCGTCCGGCCGTTTCGACGGCGCACCGCAACGCGATGCTGGCGACCCTCGGGCCTCAAGAGCTTCCCATCGCAGAGCAGCTGCTTCGAGGCGGGATCCCCGCGGTGCGCCAGGCGCTCGCCGAGCAGCACGCGGCCCGCCCGGGGGATCCGGCCGCCGCGGCCAATCGCGATGCGGTGCTCGCGCGCGCCGAGCAGCTCCTCCCCCGCGTCAACCTCGCGAACTGGAAGGACCGCGCGGCCTCCGCACAGGTGGCGGGGAAGGACCTGAGGCTTCGCGAGCTGCGAGCGGTCGTCACGGCTGCCCGCACGGTGACGCTCGATGACGAGGCGAGGACGATGGCACGGGCGCTCCAAGAGACCCTCGACCAGCGTGTGCGTGCGTTACGCGAGGAATGGGTCGGCCGGATGACGAAGGCGCTGGACGGCGGCCGGGTCGCTGATGCGCTGCGCGTCTCGGCGCGTGCCCCCGAGCCCGCGACGCGTCTGCCCGCGGAGCTCGCCGTCCGTCTTGCCGAGTCCGCGGGCGAGGCCATGACCGCCGACATGGCTCCGGGCGAATGGATCTCGCTTCTCGAAATGGTCGTCGAGTCGCCGGTCCGGCGGACCGTCAAGCCCAGAGGGATCCCCGACGACGAGCAGGCGAAGGACGCCGCTCGACACGCCGCAGGCTTCGTGCCAGAGCTCGCCAAGCTCCTCGGCCTCCGGATCCCCCCTCCCCCGCCGCGCCGGCCGGTGCGCAGCGGACCGAGCGTCATGGCAGCGGGCGGCGCAGGACGAGCAGGCGCGCGCTGAGGCCGAGGGACTCCAAGAGCCGCTTGGTGCCCCTGTCACCCGGTAGTGCAGGCGCGTCGACGGCGACGCAACCTGCGCTCGAGAACCACTCCACG
>JAJYYT010000024.1 GCA_021800645.1 Actinomycetes bacterium | reverse complement strand
GTAGCCCGTGAAGCACTCGACGACCGATGCAACGAAGGCGACGACACCGGTGATCCAGGTGAGGCGGCGCCGTCCGCGCCAGGCGGCCATCCAGAACTTCCCCCACAGGTGGATGACCATGAAGGCCATGAACAGCTCCACGCTCCACAGGTGGAGGCTGTTGAAGAAGTGGCCGACCGGGTCGTAGTGCCACCAGTCGGGGCCGCCGAGCGCGAGCGCGAAGCCCGAGACGATCGCGACCCCGAGGGCGGCGAGCGTCGCGACGCCGAACACGTAGACCCACGAGCGCACGTACGCCGGCTGCCTGTCGGGGAGCAGCTTGCCCGGCGGCAGGAGGCGGAGGCCGAGCCGGCGCACCCGAGCGGTCCACATCGTGGCGTCGCCGTCGTCGACAGCCACGACCTCGGCGGACCCGCCCGCCGTGAACGCGCTGAGGGCGGGAACGGCGCCTGCGCCCTTGCCCTGCTGGCCGTCCTTCGTGTCCTTCGTGTCCTTCTGGTCCTGGCCGTCCTTCGCGGGCTCCTGGCCCTTCGCGGCCGCTTGCTCCTCTCGGTCGTGGCGTCCGAGAGGGAACGGCACGAGGAGCGCAGCCCCGAAGATGACGAGCATCACGAGGATGAGCACCAGGTTCGCCAGCGAGACCGTGAAGATGCTCCAGTGCAGGTACGAGCCAGGTGAGTTCAGGTCCACCCCGAGAAGCCCAGTCAACGTCGCATCCCCTTTGCGCATCCCGCGGTCCACGTGGCCGCGCCTTTGCACGGTAACCTAAGTGCAGCCTCGACGCCGGAGTAGGGCCGTAGGTCCCGAGTGTCGGTGCCGGGACGATCGACCCCGAGGTGTCGCTCGGCGAGGGACGAGGTGTCGGTCCCGGAGGGACGAGGTGTCGGTCCCGGAGGGACGAGGTGTCGGTCTCGGAGGGACCGGAGGAAGCAGTCCCGGGAAGGATCCGCCCCTATGCGCGCAGCGCGACGGCGGCGTCGGGCGAGACGACGCGGAAGCTGAAGGACTCCTCGAGGTAGAGATGGACGTGCTCTGCGTCGTGGCGGTCGTAGCCGACGGAGAGGTCCTCGCCCGACTCGAACAGGAAGTCCCCGCCGCGCAGGCTCACGACCACCGCGCCGTCGACGCCCGGCGCCCGTACGACGGGACCGCCCAGGATCTTCTCCAGATGGTCGAACACGACGAGGCCGCCGTGCTCGGTCGTCTCGACGACGCCCGTGTAGCACTCGGGCCCGAGCGCCATCCCGTACGGACCGTCCACGCCGGCTTCGAGGAGCATCGCGACTGCCGACGCGACGCGAGCGGGGTACTCCGCGTAGACGCTGCCGAGCGGGACCGGGCCGAGCGGCGAGGCCTCGGCGATGCCCCGAATGCCTGCGTCGGCCCACCCGTGGAACACCGCGATGTTCTCCGCGCGCGCGATCGCCTGAGCCGCGGCGTCGAGCGCGCCCAGCTCGACGTCGAGTGCTCCTCGCCCGGCGTCTCGCAGCTCCTCCAAGGAGAGCACGAACAGAGCGCGTAGCTCGGCGAGCGGGAGCACCACACGCCGGCGCGCGACGAGCCCCGGCGCGGGCGCCTCGATGCGCGTCGCACGACCCACGCCCGTGGCGGAATGCTCCCAACCATGGGGGCCCGAGAAGTCCACCAGCTTGCGTGCGGCGAGCGCAGGGGCGAGCCGCTCGCGCGCCTCGGCGTCGACGAGCGACCACGCCTCGTCGGTGAGGGGGGCGTGGGAACGCAGGAGGTTGTTCACGACAGGCCTCCTCTCGGGACCCCTCCGCCGAGACCGAGCGACCCTGACCGATCGATGCTGCCGGACTCCTGCTCCGGGGCAGGTCTGCCTTGCACGCGTGCTTCGACCTCGGTGATCGAGCCTTCGCTGAACAGATAGGTCCGCATGTGCGCGTCGAGCGTCGGATCGTGCCGCCGCAACCACTCGAGGAGCATCATCGCATGCTCCTTCTCTTCGTCTCGGTTGTGGGCGAGGATCGCAGCGAGCTCCGCGTCCTGGGTCGCGTCCACCCGCTGGTCGTACCAGTCGGCGGCTTCGAGCTCTTCTTGGAGCGACGTGAGCGCGCGATGGCGGTCGACCGTCTCGGGCCGCAGCAGCGCCTCGTTCTCATGCAGACCCTCACTGTTGGCCATCGGCTCCTCCGGCTCCTCCGGCTCCTCCGGCGCGCGCCCCTGGAGCCCGGCTCACGGTAGTGGACCGGGGGCAGCGGGTCGTCGCCGGCTCATCCCTGGCTCATCGTTGGTAGTGCTCGACCGTCTCCGGCGGGCGCTCTCCGGCGCCTTCGGGGTCGCGGCCTGCGTGCCGGAGAGCCCGCCGCTGGCGGAGCAGGTCCCACAGCTGGTCCAAGGTGACCTGCAGCTGCTCCAGCCGGTCACGCTCCTCCTCGCTCAGCCCCTGAGCCGTGGTCGCGTGGGCCTCCTCGAGCACGCGCTCCTCGTCTGCGAGCTCCCCGATGCGACGGATGATCTCTGCGTCGTCCACGTCCGCGATCCTCCCACGCTGATCCTCCCACGCTTCCGGCGCTCAGGCGACTGCCTGGAGCGCGTCGAGCTGGTCGCCGGGCCTCCCCCCGTCCGCCCGACCGGACGAGAGCGCCGCACCGAGCACGTCGGCGACGGTGGCCGCGAGGTGCACGGTCATCTGCGCGCGCACGTCCTCTGGGACGTCCTCGAGGTCCGCACCGTTGCGCACGGGCAGGACGACCTCGGTCAGCCCCGCGCGGTGCGCGGCGAGCACCTTCTGCTTGACGCCGCCGATCGGCAGCACGCGGCCTTGGAGCGTCACCTCGCCGGTCATGCCGAGGACCGGACGCACCGGCACGCCCGTCAGCAGGCTCACGAGCGCCGTCGTCATGGTGACCCCCGCCGAAGGCCCGTCCTTGGGCACGGCGCCGGCCGGCACGTGGAGGTGGAACCGCTTTCCCGCGAACGCCCGTGCGTCGATGCCGAGCTCCCCGGCGTGCGAGCGCACATAGGAGAGCGCGATCTCCGCGGACTCCTTCATCACGTCACCAAGCTGGCCGGTCAGCGTCAGGCCCTCGGGCCCGTCCGACACCGACGCCTCGACGTACAGCACGTCACCGCCTGCGCCCGTCACCGCGAGCCCGGTCGCGACGCCCGGCACGCCCACGCGGTCGGCGGGCTCGAAGAAGAACCGCGGCCGACCCAGCCAGCTTCTCACGTCTGCGGCGTCGACCACGACCGGCGTGGTCGCCTTGCCGGAGGCCAACGCAGTCGCCACCTTGCGCGAGAGCCGCCCGAGCTCTCGCTCGAGCGAGCGAACCCCCGCTTCTCGCGTGTAGTCGGCGACGACCGTAAGCAGCGCGGCGTCGGTCACTTCCAGCTCGTCCGTCCTCAACGCGGCGCGCGACACCTGCTGGGGCAGGAGGTGGTGGCGAGCGATCGCGACCTTCTCCGCCTCGGTGTACCCGTCGAGGTGGATGACCTCCATGCGGTCGAGCAGCGGGGGCGGCACCGTGTCCACGACGTTGGCCGTCGCGATGAACAAGACCTTCGACAGGTCGAGCTCCACCTCGAGGTAGTGGTCCCGGAACGTGTGGTTCTGGGCGGGGTCCAGCACCTCCAGCAACGCCGACGACGGATCCCCCCGGTAGTCCGACCCGACCTTGTCGACCTCGTCCAGCAGGACCACGGGGTTCATGGTCCCCGCTTCACGCAGCGCGCGCACGAGACGCCCCGGCTGGGCCCCCACGTACGTGCGACGGTGGCCACGGATCTCCGCCTCGTCTCGAACCCCCCCGAGCGCCACGCGCACGAACTTCCGCCCGAGCGCCCGAGCGACGGACTCCCCCAGCGACGTCTTGCCGACCCCGGGCGGACCCACCAGCGCGAGGATCGCGCCGGCGCCCCGGCCTTGCACCGGAGCGAGACGTCGTTCGGCCTGGAGCTTGCGAACCGCAAGGTGCTCGAGGATCCGGTCCTTCACGTCACGGAGCCCGTCGTGGTCCTCGTCCAGGATCTCGGCGGCTGCGGCCACGTCGAGGCGATCCTCGGACTCCACGCCCCAAGGCAGCTCGAGGACGGTGTCGAGCCAGGTCCGGATCCAGCCGTTCTCGGGGTTCTGCTCGCTGGTTCGCTCGAGCCTGTCGATCTCGCGCTCGACAGCGGCCTGGACCTTCTCGGGCAGCTCGCGCGACGCCAGCTTCGCTCGGTAGTCGTCTGGATCGTCCCCGCCCTCGCGGGCGCCCAGTTCCCCGAGCTCTTTGCGGATCGCCTCGAGTTGACGACGGAGCAGGAATTCCCGTTGGGTGCGCTCCATCCCTTCCTCGACGTCGGTCTTGATCCGCTCGCGAAGGGCGAGGTCCGCGAGCGTGTCCCGTGCCCAGCCAAGCACGAGCCGCAGCCGGGCCTCGACGTCGATGGTCTCGAGCACCTGCACCTTCTGGGCGAGCGTGAAGTCGGGCGAGTAGCCCGACAGGTCCGCGAGCCTGCCAGGATCGGTGATCTCGCGCAGCTGCGCGGCGATGCGGCGCTCGCCGCGCTCGATCAGGATGTTCTCGAGCACGGCGCGGTACTCCCGGGCGAGCTCCGTCGAGGCGGGCGACGCGGCCTCCTCCTCCACGACCTCGGCTTCGACCCACAGCGCATCACCGGTCCCGGGCACACCGGTACCGATGTGGGCACGCCGATCTCCCCTGACGACGATGGCGACCATGCCTCCGGGAAGCTCGCCCCGCTCGGTGATCTCCGAGACCACGCCCACGGCCGCGTACCGGCCCTCGATGTGGGGCACGAGCAGCAGGCGGCCGCCGGCCGACACGGCCGCGTCCGCGGCCGCAACCGCCTCACGGGACTCGAGCGCCATGGTGAAGACCATGCCGGGGAGCATCACTCCGGACTTGAGAGGGAGCAGGGGAAGGGTCAGCCGTTCCAAGGGATGTTCATCTCCGATCCGTCCTGCCGTCTCCACCTGGGGTTCTCGAGGATCTCGGAGGCCTCGGGGTTCTCGGGGATCTCGGGGTCCTCGAGGATCTCGGAGGCCTCGGGGTCCTCGTGAGCTCGGAGACGTGCTCGGACGACTGGTGAACGCTTTCGCGCCCCCGTGGTATTCCGCCAGGCGGTCGAAAGCCGTGACCGGAGGCTCGTCGGAGCCCGACGATCGCGCCGCGAGGAGCCGCGGTGCTTCGACGCGGGCGACCTCTCACGCTCTCAGGCGGAGCTCGCTCTCAGGCAGGGCTCGACCCCGTCCTGGGAAGGAACACGCGTGCCTGCCACGTCCCGGTCAGCGGCACGAGCGCGAGCCCCGCGCCCGCCTCGAGCATCCAGTGGAGCACCTCGTCGGGCGCCGCGTCACGCACAGGGTGGACGATCAACCCTCGGCGGGCGTGGTCCTGGCTGACGCGCCAACCGACGGGCACCCCGGCCCCGAGCTCGGCGAGCTGCGCGGCGGCACGACGCCCACGCGGGTGGAGGATCCCGACGCGCTGCTCGCCGGCCCCGCCCCTGCCCGCGCCCGCCGCGATCCAGGTGCACATGGTCACCGGAGGCTGAGCCGACCCGAAGAGCGCGGAGAGCACCCCGCGCGAGGGAGGTTCCACCTCTTCTTCGGGGACACCCGGCAGGAGGTTCATCCAGCCGTCGTGCGCCTCGGAAAGGACGCGCATCCACTCGAGCACGTCTGAAGTCTCAGGCGGACGGAACTCGAACTGCTCGACTCGGCGCCCTGCCATCGCGAAGTGTCTACCGCACGGACAAGACAAAGAAGACCACGCATCCAGCCTCACGCCGCCACAGATGGCCCGACGAGGGCCGGAGACGACGCCACCCTCCCGGCGAGAGCCGGGAGGGTGGAGGTCGGGAGAAGGCACGAGGACGGTTCCTCTCCCCCGGCGCCCGGTGTCAGAGGCGGGCGCCGGGATCCGGTGCGCTCACGCCGCCTTGGCGGTCGAGACCGAGCCGGTGTGCGGGAACTCCTCCTCCACCGGCACCTTGCGGACGTGCCAGAGGCCGAGCCCGGTGAGCACCAGCAGCACGAAGGCCGCACAGAAGGCCGCCAGCGCTCCGTCGAGAGCGAGTGTGCCGAAGACCGAGAAGGCGTACGCCTGCAACAGGAGCCCCTGGAGGGTGACCGCCCTGAAGCTCGTTGTCACGAGCGCGGCCATCTTCGCTGTCTTGGGGTGGGCCATCGCGTACGCGGAGATCTTCGCGTACACGCCGTGGAACGGCATCGGGTACACGTCCATCTGGACCTTGTAGGCATAGGCCTTGGCCTCCGCCCCGGTGAGCACCTGCTTGCCGGCGTACGGAAGCTGCACCGAACGCGAGATGTAGTTCTCGCTGTGCTTTGTGTTGATTGTCTTGGCCGACGGGAAGAAGATCTCCTGACGGGCCAGCTGGTTGTGGACCTCGTTGTTGGTGAAGTTGTACCCCCACAGGAGCAGGGCCCCCGCGGCGATCAGGACGATGGTGAGCATCGCTCCGCCGCTCGTCAGCAGCAGGTCCAGCGTCTTGCGTTTCATGGTCTTCGCTCCCTTCGCGACCGTTCCGGTCTCCCGACGCCCCCTTCGGAACGTCCTAGGGAAAGGGTGCTCGCTCCGGACATGCTGTGGGAGGGCCGGAGGTCCCACCGCCGAAGGCCGAAAGTCCCAAGATCGCGCCGCTCTCGCGCACGGCCGTGGCGACAGGGACGGCTCAGCAGACCACTGAGCAAGCGGATCACCGAGGGGCCCGGCAAGGGGCACAGGAAAGGCGATCACCGAGGGCTTACGAAACGGCTCAGGAAGCCCAGGACACGCGCTGGAGGCGGTGCCTCAACGTCGCGAGCGCGCGCATCTCGATCTGCCGCACCCGCTCGGGTGAGATCGAGAGGAGCGCGGCCACCTCCGTCGCCGTGCGCGGGCCGTCCGCCGACCCGATCCCATAGCGCAGGCGGAGGACCGTCGCGGACGATGCGGAGAGTCCCTCGAGGAGATGGTCGACCTCACGCGGCAGGACTGCCGAGATCGCGACGTCGCCGACGTCGCCCGACGCGTCCGTGATGAGCTCGCCCAGCTCGTTGCCGTCTTCGTCGATCGGCATGGACATCGACACGACAGGTGCCGCGGCTCTGCGGATCGCAACCACGTCCGCCATGCGGATGCCGGTCTCGTCCGCGAGCTCCCTGGTCCCTGGCGCGTGCCCGAGCCGCCGCTCGAGCCGTTCTGCCGTCTCCGACAACGCGCGCGCCTGGTCGCGCCGGTGTCGGGGCAGCCGCACCACGGACGACGAGTCGCCTACCGCCTGAGCGACCCCCTTGCGGATCCACCAGGTCGCGTACGTCGAGAACTTGTACCCTCGTCGCCAGTCGAACCGCTCGATCGCGTGCAGCAGGCCGATGTTGCCCTCCTGGACGAGATCGGCCAACTCGACGCCTCTGTGCTGGTAGCGCTTGGCGATCGAGACGACCAGGCGGAGGTTCGACCTGATGAACTCATGGCGGGCCTTCGTGCCTGCATCGACCGCATCTTCGAGCGCCCGCTTGCGCTCGCGGCTCATCGGGGGGGCTTGCTCGAGCTCGTGAGCCGCGCGCCGGCCCTCCTCGATCGTCTGGGCGAGGCGTACCTCGTCGGCACGCGTCAGGAGGGTATGCCAGCCGAGCTCGTCGAGGTACAGACGCATGAGGTCCAGGTCCCGGTCACCCGGGTGCTTGCCGCCATCTCCCCCTTCGTGCTCCATCATCGCAATCCTCCGTTCCTCGGCGCGCCCCGCGGCGCACGAAGCCAGGGTCCAGGAGTAACCCAGCGTCCCGAGAGCGGCTAGGGACTGAAGTCCTTTCCACGCGGCCGAGCGCGCTCCCGAGCCCTACGTCCTTCGACCGGGGACGGAGCCCGCGCGGCGCGGCCCTGCTCGACGGGGTGGGGGCACGGAGCTCACGAGCTCACGAGCTCACAAGGGACATTCGACCCTCCCGACCCTCGGGTCGTACGGAGCACGCTGTTGCGTGGAGGAACGTGTGACGACGATCTCGCAGGGCGCCAGCTGCTCGCGTCAGCCGACGAGGAGGCACCTCGGTCAGGCAAGACGCGTGGCTTCGAGGCTCCTCGGCGCGCTGTCCGCCCTTTCGATCAGCGCGATCGGCGCTATCGGGGTGACGGGCGTGGTCGGCGTCGGAGCCGCGAGGGCCCTCGTCCCGGTCGCCGGCGCGTCGGGCCCGGCGCCGTCCACCCACGGGATCGTGGCGATCGCGACACTCCCGCTCAGCCAGTTGCTGTCGCTGGCGCGCCGCGGGGAGGTCCGCTCCGCGCAGCTCAGCACAAGCACCGACACGGTGACCGGCACCTACGCGACAGACGGTACCGAAGCCCGATACCAGGCCGCCTACCCGTCCGGCTACGGCGTCCGCCTCACCGAACAGCTGCTCGCGGACCACGTGACGGTCTCTGCACTGCCGAGCGACGCCAGCTCCTCCTGGCTCCCCGTCGCCGTGGTGGTCGGCGGTCTCTTCGCCTTGGTCGCTTTGCTCGTGCTCGCCTCTCGGCGTCGACGCGCCGGGGATGACGGCACGTTGTTCGGGAGGCTGGGAGGCTCGCAGTCCGCTGCGAACCCTGCAGGGTTCGCCAAAGGGCACGGAGAGCAGGTCGAGGTGCCACCGACGCGATTCAGCGACGTCGCAGGGCTCGACGAGGCGGTCGAGTCCCTCTCTGAGCTCGTGGACTACCTGAAGTACCCCGAGAAGTACCAAGAGGCCGGAGCCGATCTGCCTCGTGGCTTCCTTCTCGTGGGACCTCCGGGCACGGGAAAGACGCTCCTCGCACGCGCCGTCGCCGGTGAGGCCGGTGTGCCGTTCTTCGCGATCGGAGCGTCAGAATTCGTGGAGAGCTACGTCGGGGTGGGTGCTGCGCGCGTGCGCGCCCTGTTCGACCGCGCCCGCGAGGCGGGCTCGGCGATCGTGTTCATCGACGAGCTCGACGCGATCGGCCGATCGAGGAGCAGTCACTCGGTGCCCGGAAACGAGGAGCGGGAGAGCACGCTCAATCAGCTGCTCGTCGAGATGGACGGCTTCGCCACTTCCGCATCTGTCGTCGTGCTGGCAGCGACCAACCGTCCGGACATCCTCGACCATGCGCTTCTGCGCCCCGGGCGCTTCGACCAGCAGATCGCTGTGCCGACCCCTGATCGTCGTGGCCGGATGCGCATCCTCGATCTCTACTTCCACCGGCGCAACGTCGCACCCGACGTGGACCCAGAGTTGCTCAGCCGGCGAACCGCAGGCTTCAGCGGAGCCGACCTGGCCAATCTCGTCAACACCGCGGCATTGCTCGCCGTGCGTGCGCGGAAGAACGTGATCACGAGCTCAGAGCTGGACGAGGCGCTCGCAACTGTGGCCCTCGGCCCCGCTCGGAAGTCCGCGCTCGTCGCGGCCGAGGACCGTCGCATCACGGCGTGGCACGAGTCGGGCCATGCGCTCGTCGGACTCTGGCTCGAGCATGCGGCGGACCCGATCTCCGTCTCCATCATCCCGCGAGGACAGGCAGGCGGGGTGACCTGGTTCCCGGGCCACGACGACATGTTCCTCAGCCGCCGCCAGGCGACCGCCCAGCTCGCCGTCGCGATGGCCGGACGCGCCGCAGAAGAGCTCCTCCTCGGCGACGACTTCACCCAGGGCGCCGCCCAGGACTTCCGGGCGGCCACCGACCTCGCGCGCCGGATGGTCACCGAGTACGGAATGGGCTCCATGGGGCCCGGTTTCGTCTTTCCCGAAGAGACGCACATCGGCGTCCTCGCCGAACGCGTGCATGCCTCCGTGCAGGTCCTGCTCGAAGAGGCCCTGAGGAGCGCTCGGGACCTCCTGTCACCTGCACGCGACGTCCTGGCGCTTGTCGCCGGCCGCCTCCTCGAGGAAGAGACGATCGACGGTGTCGAGCTGCTGGAGCTCGCCGGGCGCTTCCCGCCCGTTCGCAGCGACGCGGCACCGCAGCGGCGAGCCGGCACCGCCGCCGAGGACTTCCCCGCTGGCTCTTCGATCGCCTCTCGTGCACCGATCGCTGGCGCTGCGTGAGACGAGGCATGGGACGCGGCCTGGGACGAGGCATGGGACGAGCCGTGGGACGAGCAGTGGGACGCGGCGTGAGACGAGGCATGGGACGAGCCGTGGGACGAGGCATGGGACGAGCGTCAGAATGAGACCCGAAACGAGCGACACAGGTATCGAAGCGGGCATCGAGGCAGCTGCCCGCACCTCCTCGGGCGGGTCGGCCATGCACGCCGAGGTGATCGAGACCCACATGTCGGTGCTCTTCTTCTACGGCGCGCACGTGCTCAAAGTGCGCAAACCGGTCAGTTACGGCTTCGCGGACTTTCGCGACCCAGAGGAGCGCCGAGCCGACTGCTCGCGCGAGGTCGAGCTCAACCGCCGGCTGGCTCCCGACGTGTACGTGGGAACGGCGTCGGTGCTCGTGGACGATCGGACGGTCGAGCACGCCGTCGTCATGCGGAGGCTCCCTCCGACACGCAACCTTGCAGCGATCGTCGCGAGCGGCGAGGATGCCAGCGCGGAGCTCGAGCTTGTCGCCGAGGTGCTCGCCCGCTTCCACGAAGGCGCAAGGCGATCCCCCGCGATCTCCGCGTCGGCGACGTCGGACGCGCTCTGGCAACGCTGGCAGGCAACCGAAGAGGAGCTGAGCCGTTTCATTGGCACGGCCGTCGACGGGAGCGACTACCGACGCCTCGTGAGCCTGGCCCAGCGTTTCCTGCGGGGATGGGGAGAGCTGTTCGAACGCCGGATCGCCACGGGTCGGATCTGCGACGGCCACGGCGACCTTCAGGCGGCAGACGTCTTCTGCCTCCCGGACGGCCCGAGGCTCCTCGACTGCCTAGAGTTCGACGACACTCTGCGCCACGGCGACGTGCTCGCAGACGCCGCGTTCTTGGTGCAGGACCTCGAGCGTATGGGCGCCGACGCAGCGTCACGAAGCTTCTTCGACGCCTACCGAAGATCGTCTGGGACGGACCAGCCAGAGGCTCTCCTGCACTTCTACGTCGCCGCTCGCGCGCACGTGCGTCTCCTCGTCGAGTGCCTCCGCCTCGAGCAGGGTCTCCAAGCTCCTGCGCCTGACCCCTCGCGGATCCTCGCACAGGCGCTCGCGCACCTCGAAGCGGCGATCCCTCGGCTCGTGCTCGTCGGCGGGCTTCCGGGGACCGGCAAGTCGAGCCTCGCGACCTGGATAGGCGAGCAGCTCGGCGCCACCGTGCTCTCCACGGACCACGAGCGGCGCACGGACCCGTCCGCTCCGAGGGGACCGTCGCCGTTCGGCAGTGGGCAGTACACGTACGAGAGGCGCCGCGGGGTGTACGAGCAGCTCCTCCAGCGCAGCGCGGCCCTCCTGCACGACGCCCGGTCCGTCGTCCTCGACGCCACCTGGTCGAACGCGGAGTTTCGCCAGCTCGCGGCGGCCGTTGCACGCTCGACCTCCACGACCCTCGTCGAGCTCGAGTGCAGGTGCGCTCCCGAAGAGCGGACCAGGAGGATCCTCGCCCGCCACGGGGTCGAGGCCGTCGAGTCCGACGCGACCCCTGCGGTGGCAGACGCCCTCGCCGAGGTCGCGGACCCCTGGCCGACCGCTCACGTCGTCGACACCTCGGGCCCTGTGGACCTGACCCGCAAGGCCGTGCTCGAGGTCCTGCACGCCGAGATGCCAGGCCACGCCGCTCCGATGCAGGAGTCCGGGAGGGGAAGCGGCCAAAAAATCTCGTGAGCGAAATCCGAGATCGAAAGCCCAGGTCAGAGGCTTGGATGAGCGTCGTAGAGCGGAATCCGCACCGGCTTCTCCCCCACTGATCCCCCACGGGTGGTGGAGAATCCCCCACCAACCGGAGCGAAGAGGCCAGCCGATCCGGCGGTGCCTGCACAGGACGGGCATGACCAAGTCGCCGACCGGAGTCGTCCCATGAGCCGCCGCCGAGACCTCCCGTCCGGCGTGCGCCGGCGTGTCTGGCCGAGCTGGACGGTGACCTACGAGGTCCGCTGGTACGACGCCGGGACAAGCGCCACTCCGAGTCCTACGACACCGCGGCAGAGGCCGAAGCCGCACGCCAGGAGCGTCTGCGAGAGCGCCGCCGGGGAGGCTCCGGGGACCCGAGCGGTGGACGGATCACGCTCGATGTCTG
>JAJYYT010000519.1 GCA_021800645.1 Actinomycetes bacterium | reverse complement strand
GACGAGCCATGTCCGAAGGGCGCAGCCGACCTCGTCATCGTCTGCGACCTCTACGCGTGGAGACGGGGCCACGCTCACGAGAGTGAGCCTTGTCACCTGATCGGCGGGGGGCCGATCCCCGTCGACCTTGCGAAGGAGCTCGCGAAGGATGCGTTCGTGAAGGTCGTCCTTCACGATGGGAAAGACATCCAGACGGTCCTCCACGCTGGCCGGAAGCTCACAGCGCACCTCCGCACCGCCCTCGACTTGGGGCCGGTCCCTGCCTTCAGTGGGAGAGAGTGCACCGACTGCACCAGGCGTTACGGCCTCGAGTACGACCACGACGATCCCGTCGCCAACGACGGCCCCACGTCGTACGCGAACATGAAGTCCCGCTGCCACTCCTGCCACGCAGAGAAGACCGAGCGTGACCGCCGAGCCGGCCTCCTGGGGAGCAGGGCGACGGGGCGGACGAGCGCGGCGCGGCGGACGAGGGAGACGAGGAAGACCCGGCTGGCGGCTACCAGCGACTGCGAGCCAGACCCTCCGTAGCTCCGCGCAGCTGCCGGTAGCTTCCGGCAGTTCCTTGCAACGAACCTGAACCTGCGCCCGAACGCCCGAGCGCGACGCGCGTCCGCCGCGGTGGAGCTCGCTGCCGCGCGCTTCGGCGCAGCCCCGTGACCCGGCGCAGCCCCGTGACCCGGTGGAGGTCCCGCAGCCGACCATCCCCGAGAATCGTGCAGCCGCCTACGGCGTGAGGCTGACCGCGTGGATGCCGAGGATCCCGTCGCCGTGGCGGAGGTGCTCGACCAGTTCCGAGGGGACGGGCCCGGCCGTCGAGAGCACCATGAGCGCGCTGTGCCCGTCGGCGCTCGGTCCCACGGCCATGGACGAGATGGAGATACCGGTGATGCCGAGCGCCATTCCCACCACGCCGATCATCCCGGCGCGGTCGTCGTTGTGCACCACCAGCATGTGCTCGGCTGGCGGCACCTCGAGCGTGTGCTCGTCCACCATCACGATCCGCGGCTCGGGACGCGCCCCGGCGCCGGCGAGGGTCCCCGCGACGGCGTGGCTCCCGGAGCGCAGCGTGACGAGGCTCCTGTAGAAGGGCGACGCGGCCGCCGAGATCGCCTCGACTGCGAGCCCGCGGCGCTCGGCGACCTGGAGCGCGTTCACGTAGGAGACCGGCTCCTCCGCCGACTTCGAGAAGAGGCCCTTCACGGCGCACAGCGTGAGGATGCCCGTGGCGTGCCCAGCGATCTCGCCTCGGTACTCCACTTCCAGCCGGTCCGGCAGCCCCTCGTGGAGGCACGCGAACAAGCGCCCGAGCTGCTCGGTGAGGTGCATGAAGGGGCGGACCGTCTCGGAGACCTCCGAGGCGGCCAGGTTCACGGCGAAGGGCACGAAGTCGCCTGCCAGCGCGAGCAGCACCTGCTCGGCGATGGTGACGCCCGCCTTGTCCTGCGCTTCCTCCGTGGAGGCGCCGAGGTGAGGCGTCACCACGACCCGTTCGAGCTCGAAGAGGCGGGAGGGGCCCGGCGGCTCGGTCGCGAAGACGTCGAGCGCCGCGCCGCCGACAGCACCCGACGCGATGGCGTCGTAGAGAGCGTCCTCGTCGACGATCCCGCCACGCGAGGTGTTCACGATCCTGATGCCGGGCTTCGCCTTCCCCAGGAGCTCGCGCCCGACGAGCCCCGTCGTCTCGGGCGTCTTCGGGACGTGGATGGTCACGAAGTCAGCGTCGGCGAACACCTCCGAGAGGGAGCACAGCTCGACGCCCATCGCCCTGGCGCGCTCCACCGACACGTAGGGGTCGTAGCCGAGGAGACGCATCCCGAAGGCGGCGGCACGCTGGGCGACCAACGAGCCCGCCCGCCCGAGGCCCACGATGCCGAGCACCTTGTCGTAGAGCTCGACGCCCTCCCAGCGCGAGCGCTCCCAGCGCCCTGCGACGAGCGCGGCGTGCGCCTGGGGGATGTTGCGCGCCTGGGCCAGCAGCAGGCCCATCGCCTGCTCGGCGACCGACAGGATGTTCGACGTCGGGGCGTTCACCACCATCACGCCGCGCTCGGTCGCTGCCTCGACGTCGACGTTGTCCAGGCCGACGCCCGCCCGCCCGACGACCACCAAGTCCGTGGCAGCAGAGAGCACGTGCGCGGTCACCTTCGTGCCCGAGCGCACCACGAGCGCGTGGACGCCCGCGACGGCGTCGAGCAGCTGGTCGGGGCCCAACCCCTCCCGCACCTCGACGACGTGGCCTGCCTCTGCGAGCAGCTCGAGGCCGCGATCAGCGATCTTCTCAGCAACCAGGACGCGGGCCATCGCCAGGGGATCCGGCTCTACCGGGCGCCGCAGAGGAGCTCGGCCAGGCGGCGCACCCCCTCTTCCATGGGCTCGTCGGCGACCGCGTAGGAGAGCCGCAGGTAGCCGGGCGCCCCGAAGGCCTCGCCGGGCACGAGCGCAACCTTCGCCACTTCGATGCACACCTCGGCGAGCTCCTCTGAGGTGGCGGGACGCCGCCCGCCGACCTCGCGCCCCAAGAGCGCCTCGACGTTCGGGAAGGCGTAGAAGGCGCCCATCGGCTCCTCGCAGACGACGCCCGGGATGGCCCGGAGCATCTCGACCATGGTCCGCCGCCTCCGGTCGAAGGTGCGA
>JAJYYT010000518.1 GCA_021800645.1 Actinomycetes bacterium | reverse complement strand
CCTCGCGGACCTGATGACGATGCAGGAGAAGAAGGGCGACCTGCGGGGGAAGACGATCACCGTCAGCTGGGCCTACGCCGCGAGCTACCAGAAGCCGCTCAGCGTGCCGCTCGACCTGACGCTGGCCACGACCCGCTTCGGCATGAACGTCCGGCTGGTCCACCCGCCGGAATTCAGGCTGCCGCAGGAGTACGTCGACCAGGCCGGGGAGAACGCGCGCCAGTCGGGCGGATCGCTCGAGCTCATGGATGACTTCGATGCCGGGTTCAAGGGCTCGGACATCATCTACGCCAAGAGCTGGGGCCCGCTGCTCGTCGCCAGGGACGACGAGGAGGGCGCGGCGATCGGCAAGCGGTACACCGACTGGATCACCGACGGGCGGCGCATGGCGATGGCGGCCGAGGACGCGATCTACATGCACCCGCTGCCGGCCGACCGGAACGTCGAGGTTGCCGACGAGGTCATCGACGGCCGGCACTCGGTGGTGTACGACGAGGCGGAGAACCGCCTGCATGCCCAGAAGGCCGTGATGGCGCTCACGATGAGGTAGGGCGCGGAGGCCCGGCCGGGTGGAAGCCCGGCCGGGCTCCCGGTCCGGCCGGACGCGCGACGCGGTTGCCGCGACTCGGCCGGGACCCGCCTCCGGTTGACACCGGGGGCACCATTCACCGAGACCATCGGCCGAGGAGCGGAATGGGCAAGATCGCAGTCGTCGCCGTGGGCGGCAACTCGCTCATCAAGGACAAGGCGCACGAGTCGGTGCCGGACCAGTACGCCGCGGCGGTCGAGTCGAGCCGCCACATCGCCGGCATGATCGAGCAGGGCTGGGATGTCATGCTGACCCACGGGAACGGCCCGCAGGTCGGCTTCATCCTCCGCCGCTCGGAGCTGTCGGCCGGTGAGCTCCATCCGGTGCCGCTCGACTACTGCGGCGCCGACACGCAGGGCGCGATCGGGTACATGTTCCAGCGCGCGCTGCGGAACGAGTTCGCAAAGCGCGGCATCGAGAAGTCGACGGCGACGATCATCACCCAGACGCTCGTCGACGCGAACGACCCGGCGTTCCAGAACCCGAGCAAGCCGATCGGCTCGTTCATGGATGAGCAGACGGCGAAGTCGCACGCCGCATCCGATGGCTGGGCGGTGGTCGAGGACGCGGGCCGCGGCTGGCGGCGCGTGGTGGCTTCGCCGATCCCGACGAAGCTCGTCGAGTTCGACGCGGTCCAGACCCTGCTCGACAAGGGGTTCACCGTCGTCGCCTCGGGCGGCGGCGGGATCCCGGTCGTCGAGCGCGACGGCGAGCTGTGGGGCGTCGAGGCGGTCATCGACAAGGACTACGCCGCGTCGGTCATCGCCCGCGACCTCAAGGCGGACCTGTTCCTCATCACGACCGCCGTCGAGAAGGTCGCGCTGAATTTCGGCAAGCCCGACCAGCAGGAGCTCGACTCCCTGACGCTGGCGCAGGCGAAGGAGTACCTGGCCCAGGGCCACTTCCTGAAGGGGTCGATGGGCCCCAAGGTCCAGGCGATCGTGTGGTACCTGGAGGCGGGCGGCAAGGAGGCGCTGATCACGAGCCCGGAGAACATCGCCCGCGCCCTGCGAGGCGAGACCGGGACGAGGTTCGTACCCTGAGGGTCCGCCGACGGACGGGAGGGGCGTCGTTGGCGCGGCGCCCCTCCCGGAACGGCGGCACGGGCCGGGCGAGCGGACAGGCACAGCGAGGGTCGTGGCGCGAATGGAACAGCAGCAGTCCGATGGGTCGGTGCACCTCGACTTCACGCTGAACGGCCGCCCGGTCGTCGCCGACGTCCGTCCCGACGCTACCTTGCTCGAACTGCTCCGCGAGACGTTCGGGATCACGTCGGTCAAGGACGGCTGTGCCCCGGAGGGCTCGTGCGGGGCGTGCACCGTCATCCTCGACGGTCGCGCGGTCGTGTCGTGCGCGCAGCCCGCGACCCGGGCCGCCGGCAAGTCCCTGCTCACGCAGGAGGGGCTGACAGCGGCCGACCGGGAGCGATGGGCCGACTCGTTCGTCGTCGCCGGCGCCTCCCAGTGCGGCTTCTGCTCGCCCGGCATCGTCATGAAGTCCGAGGCGCTGCTCGGGCGCAACCCGGATCCGTCGCGCGAGGAGATCGCGCGCTCCCTTGCCGGCAACCTGTGCCGCTGCACCGGGTACGTGAAGATCATCGACGCGATCCGCCTCTCGGCCGCCGCGAAGCGCGGCGAGCCGCTCCCCGTGGTCGAGACGAGCGGCCTGGTGGGGACGCGCTCCGCGCGGTACCGCGGCCGCGAGCTCGCGCTCGGCGACAAGCCGTACGTCAACGACATGGTCGTGGAGGGGATGCTCCACGGCGCGGTCCGCTTCTCCGACCACCCGCGCGCGCGCGTCCTCCGCATCGACGCCTCGAAGGCGCGCGCGTACCCCGGCGTCCTGTCCGTCGTGACGTGGCGGGACGTGCCCGGAGAGCGGATCCAGGGCGCGATCACCCGCGACTGGAAGCAGTTCGTCGCGGAGGGCGAGGAGACGCTGTACGTCGGCGACGTGCTCGCCGCGGTCGCCGCCGAGACGCGCCACGCGGCCCGCGCAGCCGCGAAGCTCGTCGAGGTCGAGTACGAGGTGCTCGAGCCCGTCACCGAC
>JAJYYT010000517.1 GCA_021800645.1 Actinomycetes bacterium | reverse complement strand
TCGACCGGTACGCGATCCGGTTGAACGAGATACGCGAGTCGATCAAGCTCGTGCGCCAGATCGCCGATCGCATGCCGCCGGGGGACTACCGCGTGCAGGACCGCAAGGTCACCCCGCCGCCCCGGGCCCGGATCGACGAGTCGATGGAGGCACTGATCCACCACTTCAAGCTCTTCACCGAAGGCTTCCGCGTGCCCGAGGGGGAGGTCTACGTCGCGATCGAGTCCCCCCGCGGCGAGATCGGCTGCTACCTCGTCTCGGACGGCTCTCCGAAGCCGTACCGGCTGCACATCCGCGGTCCGAGCTTCGTCAATCTCCAAGCGATCCCGACGCTGCTTCGCGGCGGCCTCATCGCCGACGCCGTGGCCACCATCTCGTCGGTCGACCCCGTCATGGGGGAGGTCGACCGGTGAGCCACTTGAGCCCCGAGAGGGCGCAGCGGGCGAAGGACCTCGTGGCGCTCTACCCCCAACCGCGCTCCGCGCTCATCCCGCTGTGCCACCTGGCGCAGGAGCAGGATGGGTGGCTCCGCCCCGAGTCGATCGAGGAGATCGCACAGCTCCTCGGGATCACCGCGGCCGAGGTACGCGGAACCGCGTCCTTCTACGACATGCTCCGCACCGAGCCTGTCGGCCGCTTCCTCGTGTCCATCTGCACCAACATCGCGTGCCTCCTCGGCGGTGCCGAGGAGCTGCTCGAGCATGCGGAACGCTCCCTCGGCGTCCGTGCGGGCGGCACGACCGCGGACGGCATGATCACCCTCGAGGACGCCGAGTGCCTGGCGGGCTGCGACCGCACGCCGTGCGTCACGGTCAACCACCGCTACGTGGGCGGTCTCAGCGCCGGTGCCTTCGACCGGCTCGTCGAGGACCTGCGTGCCGGACGTCGGGACGCCGAGATCCCGCCCCACGGCACCCTCGTGCGCGTGCGCCGCAACGCGGGCCTCCGGGTGCCCCGGGACCGGGTGGCCGCCGAGCGCCGGGCGATGGCCGAGGCACAGGCGGCGCGCGCCGAAGCCGCGAAGGGCGAGGGTGCCTGATGGCCGTCACCGACGCGAGCCCGATCGTCACGGCCCGGCTCCGCTACGAGGACTCGTACACGCTCGAGCGCTACCTCGCGACGGGGGGCTACGACGGGTTGCGCAAGGCGCTCGCCATGACGCCCGAGGCGGTCGCGGCCGAGGTCGACGCGGCGAGCCTCCTCGGGCGCGGCGGCGCGGGGTTCCCCGCCGGGCGGAAGTGGTCGATGCTCCGCAAGGACCCGGTCACCTACCTCGTCGTGAACGGCGACGAGAGCGAGCCGGCCACCTTCAAGGACCACCTGCTCGTCGAGCGGGACCCCCATCAGCTCATCGAGGGGGTGCTCATCGCCTCGTACGCGCTCGGGGTGTCCGAGGCGTTCATCTACATCCGGGGGGAGTTCGCTCTCGGGCTCGAGCGGGTCACCCAGGCGCTCAACGAGGCGTACGACTACGGGGCGGTCGGCACCGACATCTTCGGCTCGGGTTTCTCGGTCGACGTCGTCGTGCACCCGGGTGCGGGCGCCTACATCTGCGGCGAGGAGACCGCACTGCTCGAGTCGCTCGAGGGCAAGCGCGGGTTCCCTCGCATCAAGCCGCCGTTCTTCCCTGCCGCCATCGGCCTCTATGGCCAGCCCACCGTGGTCAACAACGTCGAGACGATGTCGAACCTCCCCTGGATCGTGCTCCACGGGGGCAAGGCGTTCGCCGGGATCGGCGAGGGGCGGTCGGCAGGGACGCGTCTGTTCGCGCTCTCGGGTCACGTGAAGCGCCCCGGCGCGTACGAGGTCGAGATGGTGAAGACGACCTTTCGGGACCTCGTCTACGCCCCCGTGTACGGCGGGGGTGTCCCGGGCGATCGGGATGTGAAGGCGATCATCCCTGGCGGGGTGTCTGCGCCGTGGTTCGGTCCCGAGCAGCTGGACCTCCCGCTCGGCCAGGACGAAGTGGGCAACGCCGGGTCGATGCTCGGCTCCGGGGCGGTCACGGTCATGGACTCCTCCACGTGCATGGTCCGCGCAGCGTGGCGGATCACCAAGTTCTTCGCTCGCGAGTCGTGCGGCCAGTGCACCCCGTGCCGCGAAGGCTCGGGATGGCTGGAGCGGGTGCTGCGCCGCATCGAGCAGGGAGAGGGGCGTGAAGAAGACCTCGACCTTCTCCTCGACGTGAGCGACAACATCGCGCCGGGATTGCAGTGGCCGCCGCAGCAGACCACGATCTGCGTGCTCGGACCGTCGATCCCGTCGTCGATCCACTCGGCCATCGAGATGTTCCGCGACGAGTTCCTGCTGCACGTGAAAGAGGGGAGGTGCCCGCTTGACTGAGACCACCGCCGACGCGCGCCGCCGCCTCGACGCGGAGGCCGACGCGGCAGCGCTCCCCGACCCCGATGCGGGCACCGTGCCCTTCACGCTCGACGGCCAGCGCGCGACCGCCCGCCAGGGAGAGGTCATCATCAGCGCGGCGGAGCGTGCGGGGACCTACATCCCGCGCTTCTGCTACCACCCGCGGATGAAGCCGGTGGGGATGTGCCGGATGTGCCTCGTGGAGGTCGGCGGGCCCCGGGGGCCCACGTTGCAGCCGGCGTGCTTCGTCCAGGTCGCAGAGGGCATGGAGGTC
>JAJYYT010000516.1 GCA_021800645.1 Actinomycetes bacterium | reverse complement strand
GCGCAGCAGCGCGCGCTCGCGGACGAGGTGACGAGGGCGGACGCGGTCATCACGACCGCGGCGGTTCCTGGTCGGCGCGCCCCGGTGCTCGTCACCAGGGCGATGGTGGAGGAGATGGCGACCGGGGCCGTGGTCATCGACATGGCCGCCGACTCCGGCGGGAACTGCGAGGTCACCGAGCCCGGCCGGGACGTCTCGGTCAACGGCACCGCGGTCGTGGGGATGGCGAACCCGCCGTCGGGGATGCCGACGCACGCCAGCGCGCTCTACGCGCGCAACGTGCAGAACATCCTCGCGCTGCTCTCCGCCGAGGGCGCGGTCGCGCCGCAGTGGGACGACGAGATCGTGGCGGGGACGTGCGTGCTGCGCGACGGCCAACCTCACAACGCGGCCGCCGCCGAGCTGCTCGGGAGCGCGCCGTGACCGGGTTGGTCTGGTTCCTCACCATCTTCGTGCTCGCGGCCTTCGTGGGCTACGAGGTCATCTCGAAGGTGCCGAGCATGCTCCACACGCCGCTCATGTCGGGGTCGAACGCGATCCACGGCATCGTGCTCGTGGGCGCGCTGTTCATCATGGGCGAGGCGGAGGGCACGGCGCAGCTCGTGCTCGGCTTCATCACGGCCTTCCTCGCGACGCTGAACGTCGTCGGCGGGTTCGTCGTGACCGACCGCATGCTCGACATGTTCCGCGCGAGACCCGAGCGCCCGGCCGCGGGCTCCTCGCCTGTCGCCTCGGCGGCCTCGGCGGTCTCGCCGGTCCCGGCCCCGGGATCCTCGGACCCGGGCTCCTCGCCGCCCGCCCCACCGGCCCCACCGGCCACCCCGCCGCGACCGGGGGACGGCGCGTCGTGACCTTCGTGCACCACGGCTTCTCGTTCCCGCTGTCGACGTGGCGCTCGACCGTCTTCCTCGTCGCGATCATCGGCTTCGTGCTCGCACTGAAGGGGCTCAGCTCCCCGCGGCACGCGCGACCCGGGAACCTGCTCGGGGCGGCGGCGGCGCTGCTCGCGATCGGCATGACCTTCTCGGCAGGAACAGTGAACCACTCCGCGCGCAACCTCGGGCTCGCCCTCGGGGCGATGGCGCTCGGCACGGTGGTGGCGGTGCCCGCGGCACGCCTGGTGAAGATGACCGCCATGCCGCAGATGGTCGCCGTGTTCAACGGCGTCGGCGGCGGAGCCGCCGCGCTCATCTCGGTGATCGAGCTGTTGCACTTCCACACCACCGGCGTGAGCCCAGCGGTCTACGTGATCGTCGAAGCGCTGCTCGGCATCCTGATCGGCTCCATGTCGTTCGCTGGCAGCGCGATCTCGTTCGCCAAGCTCCAGGAGCTCATGGCCACGCGGCCGATCGTCTACCCCGGCCAGCAGCCCATCAACGCGGTCTTGGGCGCGGGCATCCTCGGGCTGTTCCTGACGTCGGTGGTCACGGGCTCGGTCGACTACGCCTTCGGCGTCCTCGGGCTGGCGCTCGTCCTGGGTGTGGTGTTCACCCTGCCGATCGGCGGTGCGGACGTCCCGGTGCTCATCTCGCTGCTGAACGCGTTCACCGGCCTCGCGGTCGCGGCGTCGGGCTTCACCCTCGACAACCCCCTCCTCATCGTGGCCGGCACGCTCGTCGGCGCGTCCGGCATGCTGCTCACGCGTCTCATGAGCAAGGCGATGGGGCGTTCCCTCTCCAACATCCTGTTCAGCGCGTTCGGCGCGGTCGTGACCGCGACCGTGACAGCCGAGGGGATGGGCGGGAAGACCGTGAAGACCTCCACTCCCGAAGACGTGGCCGTCCTGCTCGCCTACGCCCGCAAGGTGGTGATCATCCCCGGCTACGGCCTGGCCGTCGCCCAGGCCCAGCACGTGGTGAAGGAGCTGGCGGACGAGCTCGCCGAGCGGGGCGTGGACGTCTTCTACGCGATCCACCCGGTCGCCGGCCGCATGCCCGGTCACATGAACGTCCTCCTCGCGGAGGCGAACGTCCCCTACGACGAGCTGAAGGAGATGGACGAAGCCAACCCGGAGCTGCCGACCGCCGACGTCGCGCTCGTCGTCGGCGCGAACGACACGGTGAACCCCGCCGCGGTGAACATGCCGGGGAGCCCGATCTACGGCATGCCGATCATCCACGCCGACCAGGCCAAGCACATCGTCTTCCTGAAGCGCTCGATGCGGCCGGGCTTTGCGGGGATCGACAACGCGCTGCTCTTCGACGACAAGACCGTGTTGCTGTTCGGCGACGCGAAGGACACGCTCCAGAAGCTCGTCTCTGCGGTCAAGGCCGTCTGACCCTCGAGACAGGGTCCTTCGGCCCTGGCGGCATTCCGGCACAGCTCGTATCGTGTCGCCGGGATGATTGCGCCGGGCGCCGAACGGGATGCTGAAGGGTCGACGCCGGCCGTCTTCCTCCGGGACTTCGTGGACGTGGACCAGCCGGAGCGGCTCGTCGGCGAGCGCCTGCGTGCCGGGCAGGCCTGGCTGGCACGGCTCGCGGGCGCAGCGGGCGGCGACACGGAGACCCAACTGGTGCGGCTCGGTCCTTCTGCGCTCGGAGAGCTGGTCACCCGGGAGGTCCGGGTCCGCCTCGGGCAGCCCACGTCGCTCGAGACCGGCGTCGTCGTGCCGCTGCGCTGGGAGGACGCCCGCAAGC
>JAJYYT010000515.1 GCA_021800645.1 Actinomycetes bacterium | reverse complement strand
GGGCTCAGCCATCCTCGGCCAGCGCGGCGAGGACGACCTCGATGCCGGGCATGGGCCGTGGGGTCGGATTGCGACGCTCGACGATGTCCTCCATCCGCTGGCGCACCGGACCGAGCCACTGCTCGTCGTCGTGGGGCAGGACGTAGAAGATGCCGTCGCGTACCGCGTCGAGGACCTTGTCGGCGACGGCGGCCGGGTCCATCCCCGCCTCGAGCACCCGGCGGATGCCAGTACGGACCTTGGCGACGAAGGGGTCGTCGGCCGACACGGGAAGTGGTCCCTCCGGCCGGTTGCGGTCGGAGTCGGCGATGCGGGTGTTCACCCAGCCGGGGCACAGCACGGAGACGCCGACGCCGGGGGCGGCGTCGAGCAGGCTCAGGTAGAGGTGCTCGGAGAGCGCCACGACGCCGAACTTCGAGACGTTGTAAGGGGCGCCGACGCCTCCGGTGAGCAGTCCGGCGATCGAGGCCGTGTTGACCACGTGACCCTCGCCCTGGGCGACGAGCCGGGGGACGAACGAGCGCACCCCGTGGATGACGCCCCACAGGTTGACCCCGAGCGTCCACGTCCAGTCCTCGAGCGTCGTGTCCCACGACGGTCCGACGCCCCCCGATACACCGGCGTTGTTGCAGACGACGTGCACGGCGCCGAAGTGGGCTTCGGTCGCCTCGGCTAGCGCGTCGACCTCCTCGGCCCGGCTCACGTCGGTCGGCACGTCGAGCACGTCGACGCCGGTCGACCGGAGGCGTTCGGCGGCGCCGGCCAGCGCGTCACGCTCGATGTCGGCGAGCACCACGCCCATCCCCTCGGCGGCGAAGCGTGCCGCCAGGGCGTACCCGATGCCGCTCGCCGCCCCGGTGACAACCGCGACCTTCCCCCGTAGCTCGTGCATGTCGGCGAGCCTACGGCGTCGCACCGCCAGCGACCTGGCGAGCTCGGACGCCGATTGGCGGGACCGGTCGCGGTCGCGACGCCCCTGGGCCCACCCGCCTGCATCCCGAGCCACGCCCAGTGAACCGGACTCGCCGCGTCCGTCTTCAACGATCAACCTTGCTCAAGCGATGAAGAACGCCCCTCGTAGCTCGCAGGTACGGGCGTGCTGACCCGATCAGCATCGCACCTGCAGTTTCAGCGGGCTACGCTTCCGTCGATGCGCACCTGGGCTCCGTCACCGGGGCTAGACCCTCGGAGCCACAGCGCTTCCCCGCCATCGCGTCGCACGCTCCTCCGGTCTGCCCCGCCATCGCGTCGCACGCTCCTCCGGTCTGCCACCATCGGCCTCCTCGCTGTCGCACTGACCGCTTGTTCCTCGCCAGCCACCACCCGCTCGTCGGGCTCCTCCTCGACGTCGCGTGCATCCGCCGCCACGGCGGGCGGCCACGGCCAACCAGTCGACGTCCTCTATGCCGGTTCCCTGACCCACCTCATGCAGGACAGCCTCGGGCCGGCGTTCGACCGGGCGACGGGGGACACCTTCGTGGGCTTCACCGGCGGGTCGGACGGGCTCGCCTCCGAGATCCGCGGCGGCACCCAGGTCGCCGACGTCTTCGTGAGCGCCGCCCCCTCGGCCGACCGTTCCCTCGAAGGGAAGGCGAACGGGTCGTGGGTGTCGTGGTACGCCACGTTTGCCACCTCGCCCCTCGTCCTCGGCTACAACCCGGCCAGCCGGTTCGCCAGTCGGTTGCGTACCCGCCCGTGGTACGACGTGGTCACCCAACCCGGCTTTCTCCTCGGTCGCACCGATCCGAGGATCGACCCGAAGGGAGTCCTCGCCGTCGAGGCGCTCGACCAGACCGCTGCGGCCCAGCACCTACCCCAGCTGGCCGGACAGACGTCGTCGACGGCGGGCGTCTTCCCCGAGGAGACCTTGGTGGGCCGGTTGCAAGCGGGCCAGCTGGATGCCGGCTTCTTCTACGAAGCCGAGGCCGTCGCCGCCGGCATCCCTACCGTGCCGCTCACCGGTGTCCACCTGGGGGCCACGTTCACCGTCACGGTGGTCGACCGGGCACCGCACGCGACAGCGGCCGCTGCTTTCGTCCGCTTCCTCCTCGGGCGGCGCGGCCAGGCCCTCCTGCGCTCCGCCGGCATGGACCTCGTGCGTCCGCCGGTGGTTGACGGGCGCTCCGCCGTGCCCGCCGACCTGCGGGCCACGCTCGGCGCAGCGTGACTCGGCGGTCGTTCACCACCCCCCTCCCCTGGCTCGGCGCGCTCCTCGTCCTCTACCTGGTCGTCCCCCTCGTCGCCTTCGTGGTTCGTCTGGCGAGCTCGCCCCACGGCGTGCCCGCTGCCCCGGGAGCGGTGCATGCGCTCGTCATCTCGGTCACCACCGCAACCATCACCACCGCGCTGGTCGCCCTGACCGGCGTGCCGCTGGCCTACGTGCTGGCGCGTTCGCACGGTCGCCTGAGCGCCGTCGTCGGGATCCTCGTCCAGCTTCCCCTCGCTCTTCCTCCGCTCATGAGCGGCATCCTCCTCGTCGAGGTGGTGGGTCCCTACACGCCGCTCGGCAGGGCGACAGGGCAGCGGCTGACCGACTCGTTGGCCGGGATCGTGCTGGCCCAGTCGTTCGTGTCGGCGCCATTCCTCGTGGTGGCGGCCCGCTCCGCCTTCGCCCGTATCGAACCGGCCGTCCTCGACCACG
>JAJYYT010000514.1 GCA_021800645.1 Actinomycetes bacterium | reverse complement strand
GCAAAGCGCGGCACGGTCGTGCCGGAGACGGGCCCGACGATGCCCTTGCTCGTCTCGTTCGTGCTCTCGTCCATGCCCTGAGTGCTCCTCGGTTCAGCTCCCGTCGACGTTCGACGGGGCGGGGAAGGCGCGCGGGACCGGCCCGACGTTCCTCGTATGGGCTGCGATCTCACCGAGGGTCGCGACCCAGAGCCCGTCGAGCGAGCTCATGCGCTCGACCAGCTGCTCCAGCGCGGCGACCCGCGAGGGGCGGCCGCTCAGGAAGGGGTGGTTCGTCAGCACGAAGCAGCACCCCTCGCGGAAGAACGCGTCGAGCTCCAGCTCCCACATCTCGCGCACCTTCGCAGGGCTCGCGATGAGCCCGCTCCCCGTGATGCCGGGCACGAAGGCATACTGCTCCCAGTCGTCGAGCGCCCAGTGCACGGGGACCTCCACGATGCCGCGCGCGCCGGGCCCGTCGTGCTCGGCGAGCACGTAGGGCACTTCGCAGTCCATCATCGAGCTGTCGTAGAGGAAGCCCCGGTCGATCAGCAGCGCGGGCGTGTGGTAGTTGAGCTCCCACAAAGGGGCGCGGTAGCCGAGCGGCCGGAGCCCGGCGACCTTGTCGAGGGCCACGAGCCCGCGGTCGATCATGCGGGCCTCCTCGTCGTGCGTCATCCCGATCGTGGACTCGTGCAGATAGCCGTGGTGCGCGATCTCGTGGCCGGCCTCCGCGATGCGGTTCACGACCGAGGGGTAGCGCTCCGCGGTGTAGCCGGGGACGAAGAAGGTCCCTCGCACGCGCTGGCGCTCCAGGAGCCCGAGGAGGCGCGGGACGCCGGTGAGCGGGCCGTAGGCCTGGTGCGACATGACCGTGAGCCGCCGGGCGCTCAGCGGATCGCACGCGAGCAGCGCGGACTCGGCGTCGAGGTCGAAGGTGAGCGCGGCCGCCGCCGCCTTGCCCTCCGGCCAGCGCATCGGTGCCGGCGGCGCGGTGGTGTCCTGCCCGTTCACCCTGGTACCCCCGCTCCCCCCGCCGACCCCTCCATGACCTCGGGTCCCCGCCGCCAGGTGGCGCCCGCGGCATCGCGCACCCGGACGAAGTCGACCGCTTCCTCCGTCCCCCCTGTCGCGTCGTCCGCGCCCGGCCACCGGACCAGCGCCACCGACGGGTCGCGCCGGGCGACGATCCGCCCGCGCGACACCACGACCGACGGCCGGACGAGACGCCGGATGACGTCGGCGGGGTCCGAGGCTGGGAGGAGGAGGAAGTTCGCCGCAGCACCGGGCCGCACTCCGTACCTCGCGCCGATCCCGAGGACCTTCGCCGCCCGGTCCGTGACCATGCGGAAGCACTGCGCCACCTCCGATGGCGCCATCAGCTGGGCCGCATGCGCGCCGACGTGGGCCACGAGGACCGGGTCGGCGGTCCCGAGCGGGTACCACGGGTCCATCACGTCGTCGTGGCCGAAGGCGACGTTCACGCCCGCGGCCAGGAGCTCCTTCACCTGGGTGAGACCCCGCCGCTTCGGATAGCCGTCGAAGCGGCCCTGGAGGTGAAGGTTGACGAGCGGGTTGCAGACGACGTTCAGACCCGACCGCTGGAGGATCCTGTGCAGCTTGTAGCTGTACGCGGGGTTGTAGGAGCCCATCGCGGTCGCGTGGCTCGCGGTGACGCGGTCTCCGAGGCCGCTTTGCAGCGCGCGGGTCGCCAGTACCTCGGAGAACCTCGACTGCTCGTCGTCGATCTCGTCGCAGTGGACGTCCACGAAGAGCCCGTGGCGAACGGCGAGGTCCACTGCGATCTCGAGCGAACGGACTCCGTCTTCGCGGGTGTCCTCGTAGTGGGGGATGGCGCCGATCGCGTCGACACCCCGGCGTGCCGCCTCCTCGAGCAGCTCCTGACCGCCTGGATACGAGCAGATGCCCTCCTGGGGAAAGGCGACGAGCTGGAGGTCGAGGACGTCGCGCACCCTCGCGCGCAGCTCGACCAGCGCGTCGAGCGCGACGAGCCCCGGGTCGGTGACGTCCACGTGGCTGCGCACGTAGAGCACCCCGTTGGCCACGTACCACCGCAGCACCTCTTCGACCCGTTGGAGGACGTCGTCGCGGGAGAGCATGGGCTTGCGCTCGGCCCAGCGGGCGATGCCCTCCCAGAGCGTGCCGCTCTCGTTGGGCCGGGGCTCGCCCGCGGTGAGCACGCTGTCGAGGTGGACGTGCGGTTCGACGTAGGCCGGCGACACGAGGCAGCCGCGCCCGTCGACCACCTGGCGCGCCTGGGGCGGGTCGGCGGACGCCGGGACGATCTCCACGATGGTCCCCCCGCTCACGAGGAGGTCCACGCCGGCCATCGTCTCGGTGTCCACGAGGCGCGCCGCACGAACGAGAAGGTCGAGCACCCGAGTCCTCCCTCTGCTCCCGTCCGCGCCTTCCTGGCGAGCGATCAGCGCCGGCTTGCGCCCGCAGCAGCGATCGGCTCGCCGGCGCCGACCGTCGTCCCGACCTTGCGGTCCACCCGCTGCGGCGCGGCATCACGCACTGACCCGGTCTCGAGGGCGCGGAGCACGAAGTAGACGAGGCCGCCGACGACGAAGCCGACGTAGAAGGCGATGTCGCCGCCGTGGAGCCAGCTCGAGGATGCGGGGCCGATGAACAATGTCGTGTCC
>JAJYYT010000513.1 GCA_021800645.1 Actinomycetes bacterium | reverse complement strand
CCAGCTGCTCCAGGTCGCGGCGCGACAGGCGCGCCGGCACATCCCGGCGCCCATGGCGCCGGGTCGGATGAAAGGAACACCGCAATGACTGCTCCACGCTTCTACGGACCGCTCTCGTCGTCGTTCCGCGATCGAGTCCAGGCAGACTCGATCACCACGGCGCTCGCCTGCATGAGGCTCCGTTCACCGTTCAGGGGAATGTCCGAAGTGTGCGCACTGCTGGACATACCGGTCGTCCACGACGTGTGAAAACGGTCGCAGCCTTCTCTTGGAAGAGCGACCGCATCCCCGAGGCGGTGTTCGTCTCGGGCCAGGAGCTCTCAGTGACAGACGCAGAGCGCAAGGTGATGAAGGTCCTCGCCCGCCCCGCCAAGCAGCACCACGCGAGAGAAGACGTGGTCTTCGTCTCGCGCGCCCAGCGCGGCAAGGTCCTTCTTCGAGCAGGTGTCGAGGAGACGTCGGAGCCCAGGGGCCTCCTGGCCCGTGGGATCTGGTGGGTCTTCGGCGCACCCGGCGCAAAGCCGGTCGCCGTGCTGTGGGACGGCGAGGTCGTGACCGATCACCAACGCTTCGCCGAGGCGAAGTCCGCACAGGATAGGGCGGCCACCGAGCGCGCAAGGGCTCGGGTCGCCACAGCTCGCAAGAAGCTCGGCCTGACAGGCTGACATCGAGGCGAGGCGTCGGGGATCTCCCCGGCGTCTCGCCTCATCCTTCGCGTCCGCTCCTCGTCGACGAGGCGAGTTGCGCGAGCGTCTCGCCGTCGAAGAGCGCCTCGCAGAACAGCTCGTCCTGGACCTCGACGAGGCTCTGGAGCAGCGCTTCCTTCCCGCTGTGCGCCGCCCAGCGCACCGTCTTGGAGGCGATCGGGTCCATGAACCACGCGCTCTCGATCGCCCGTCTCGACAGCGCGATCCCCATCAGCCGCCTGCGCGCACGCCGGATGCGCCCGACCCAGAGCGCCGCCTCGACGCGGCGCAGCGCTCCGAGCGCCGTGCTCCGCCGCCTGTGGGACCCGAGGCGCGCGTCGAGTTCTCCGAGCGCCGCGGCGCCGGTCGCCCCCGCCCCCGCCATCCCGGCGCGCAGCTGGTCGAGGCGATCCCTCGGGCGCTCCGCCAGCCGGCACCCGAGCACGAGCGCCTCGGCCACGGTCTCCACCGCACCGGCGCTCGCAGGCGAGGTCCAGATCTCCTCGAACCGCCGGCGCCACGCGTCGCATCGCGCGTGCAGCTCTGCGGCCGACACCGGGCAGAACGCCTCGTCCTCGACCCGTGCGTAGGCGGCCGGCGAGCTCGCGATCTCGTCGAGGATCTGCGCCCTGCGCTCCTCTTCCCCGTCGAGCTCCACGACGAAGTCGAAGACGCCGTCCTCGGCGTCCTCGCAGACGCTCCCGATCGCCTCGAAGAAGTCCGACGCGATCTCGGCGTGCTCCTCCGATCGCCGGTACTGCCAGTACGCGTAGTCGTAGTGCGCGCCGCCCTCGCTGCCGTCCAGCCACCCGAGGCCCATGAGCCACGCGTTGCGCAGTGTGATGGGCTCCCACTCGTCGTCCTCGAGCACGTCGATACCGCACAGGAGCACGCCCATCGCGCACCTTGGGTCGAGGGACGAACGGTCCTGCCAGCGCCGCCCGGGGACGCGCTCGAGAAGGTGGGCTGGGGTCGCGACCCACCGGCGCCGTCTTTCGGCGGCCTCCTTGGCATCGAGGGCGTCCAGGCGCTGGCTGCGCCATCGCTCAATGGGGTTCATGTCCAGATTCTCGATCCCCGAGCGCTGCGGACGCTCGGCGTGAGGTTGTACCTCGGCTCGTGCAGGTCGTCGAGCATCCTCGGCACGTCTCCAACTTCGGGCATCTGCCCAGTCCATTCCTGATGCCGGCCCTGCACCTGCTCGACCGTGGGACACCCGCCGTCCGAGAACGCGGCCACGAGATCCCCGGGAAGCGCCCGCACCGCCGTGGCCACCCCCCACCTCCCTCAGGCGGCCGCGCGCCGGATGCGCCGGATGCGCCGGCGCTCCCTCTCGGTCTTGCCGCCCCAGATCCCGAACCTCTCGTGGTGCGCCAGCGCGTACTCGAGGCACTCGCGTGCGACCGGGCACGTCGCGCACACCTCCTTCGCCTCGCTCACCGACTCGCCACGCGACGGAAAGAACAGGTGCACCAGTCCCTTGCACCTGGCCTGCGCCCGCCAGTAGGCGCCCTCGGCGCTATAGACATCGGACAGTCCGCCGGCATCCCTCGCTCCCATGCCCCCTACGGGCCTCAGCGCGCTGCGGACGCTCACCTCGCCCACCTCCCCCCGGGCCTGCCCGGGCACAGCTCGTTCACCCGCAGTGTGCGTGGGGACGAGAGGCCCGACGTCCGCTCGGGCAGCCTGGTGGCAGCGGCGAGGATGGGGCGCCGTCGCGGACCCGGTGGAATTTCGCGCGGTGGGTACACCTCGCCCCGGGATGAGGAGTACCGGCTCGCGTCACGCTCCCCGGCGCTGCGTCGAGCGCTGCGCATTGGCGAGACGGTCGACGTACTCCTCGATGTCCTCGACCCGGAGCCGGCGGGACTTGCCGATCTTCACGCTCGGAAGCTCCCCGGAGGCCATGAGCACGTAGACGGTGCTCCGGGCGACCGAGAGCATCGACGCCGCCTCCTCGGG
>JAJYYT010000512.1 GCA_021800645.1 Actinomycetes bacterium | reverse complement strand
GGTGGTCGGCGGGCTCCGTCACGAGCCCGCGGTGGTCGTGCTCTCCCGCCAGGCGCTGCCGACGTTCGACCGCTCGGCGTACGCGGGAGCCGAGGGGGTCGCCCGAGGCGCCTACGTTCTCGCCGACACCGACGGCAACGGCGACGGCGTGCCCGACGTGGTGCTGCTCGCGACCGGCTCGGAGGTCCAGCTCGCGCTCGCCGCGCGCGAGACCCTCGCCGCCGACGGGCTCTCGGCACGGGTGGTGAGCATGCCGTGCTGGGAGCTCTTCGACCGCCAGGACGAGACCTACCGCCACCAGGTCATCCCGCCGGAGGTACGGGCGCGTGTCGCGATCGAAGAGGCATCCATTCTCGGATGGGACCGGTACGTGGGTGACGGCGGAGAGGTCGTGGGCATGCACACCTTCGGAGCCTCCGCACCGCTCAAGAGCCTCATGACCAAGTTCGGGTTCACCCCCGACAAGGTGGCCGACGTCGCCCGACGATGCGTGCAACGCGCGAAGGAGCACCGATGAGACCGGCCCAAGGCGGTCGCCTCGGGCGACGACGACGCGATCCCCAGGCTGCCGGGCTCGTCGACCTCGTCGCCGACGCGTTGGCCCGCTCTCCGAAGCTCGAGGAGCTCGCCGGGCGGGTGTCGGACTCGGGCGAGGGCCGCTGGACGCGCAGGCGCGCCGATCAGCTGCTCTGGCTGGTCACCGGCACCGACAAGCGCGACGCGCTCGGCCGTCTGCTGGGTGGCGACGACACGATCCCGGCCGGGCGGGTCGAAGCAAGAGCGTCCCTCGTCATCGCCGACGACGCGGCGGCGCTTAGCGGGGAGCGAACGTGAGCGTGTCGACCCCCGTGCTCACTGAGAGACCGGCGCTGGCACGGCGTGCCATTTCTCCTGCGCACGGGCAAGTGCCTTGGCGAGAAGCGCCGGTCGTGACCTCGGGCTTCCATCAGCCCGCCCTGGGCATGTTCGACCTCGACACAAAGAGAGTCGCGAAGCTCGCCGCCACGCATCGCTGGCATCTGCCCACGAGGGCGCGATGACGCCGACAACGTTGCCCATTCGCCTCCTGCTCGCAGACGTCGACGGCACGCTCGTCACGCCGGCCAAGGCGCTCACGGAGCGAGCCATCTCGGCAGTGCGAGCACTCCACGATGCCGGGATCGCGTTCGCGGTGGTGAGCGGACGGCCTCCACGTGGGATGTCGATGCTCGTCGGGCCGCTCGAGCTCACGACGCCGATCGCGGCGTTCAACGGCGGGCTCGTCGTCGATCCCGAGATGCACACCTTGGTCCAGCATGTCCTGCCGGAGGAACTGGTCCTGCCCATCGGCGCGTTGCTGCGCTCCTTCTCCCTCGACGTCTGGATCTACCGAGGCGCGCAGTGGTGCATCCAGGATCCAAAGGGCCCCCACGTCGCCAAGGAATCGGCGACCGTGGAGTTCGCCCCGACCATCGTCGAGGACTACACGGGCCTCACCGACGACGTCATCAAGATCGTCGGGGTGAGCGACGACACGGAGAGGGTCACGGCCGCTGGGCAAGCCGCACGCGAGCAGTTCGGCGACCACGTCTCGGCCGCTCGTTCCCAGCCCTACTATCTCGACGTCACCCATCCGGACGCCAACAAGGGGACGGTCGTTCGCTGGATCGCCCAGCATCTCGGCATCTCGACCGAGGAGATCGCCACCATCGGCGACATGCCCAACGACGTGCTCATGTTCGCGCACTCAGGGCTGAGCATCGCGATGGGCAACGCCAGCCCAGACGTCCAGCGAGCTGCGCGCCGGATCACCACCGCCAACGACGACGAAGGTTTTGCCAACGCGGTCGAGCGCTTCGTCGTGCGTCCTTCGACGGCGCTGACGCAGGCTCGCGCCAAAGAGTTGGGATAGCCGGACATGAGCGACGCATTCGGTGCTCCGGGCATCGCTCCCACGTGGACCTCGAGCGCGAAGGACGCCGTGACGCGTGCGCTCGGCCGAGCGCGCCTGTGGGCGACGCTCGGCTACGGCATCGTCAACGAGGTGTACTGGCCGACCACGAGCCAGCCGCAGGTTCGCGATCTCGGGTTCGTCGTCGCCGGCGAGGGCTCCTGGATCGAGGTCAAGCGCGCCCATCGCTACAGCCTGACGACGCCCGAGGCCCCGATCCCGCTGCCGCAGGTCGTCCACGAAGGCGAACGGTACCGCCTGACGCTCGAGGTGCTCCCCGACCCTGCGCGCGACGTCCTCCTCATCTCCTACCAGCTCGAGGGCGACGGGGTTCTCCTCTATCCGCTTCTTTCGCCGCACCTCGGGACGAGCGGGTGGAACAACACCGCCTGGGTTGCCGACGGGTTGTTCGCGCAGAGCGACCAGAGGAGCCTCTGCCTCCTTGCCGACACCGGCTTCTCGCGTGCGAGCGCCGGCTACGTCGGCGCCTCCGACGGCTGGCAGGACTTCTCGGCCCACGGGCAGATGACCTACACCTTCGAGAGGGCTGGCCCCGGCAACGTCGCATTGATGGGAGAGCTGCGCGCCGCATCCGGCGTGCTGGCCCTGGGCTTCGCGCAGACGCCAGAGGGTGCTCGCACGCTCGGCGCGTCGAGCATCGCCGAGGGCTACCCCGCGATCCGCGAGCGGTTCTTCGAGGACTGGCAGGAGTGGAGCGA
>JAJYYT010000511.1 GCA_021800645.1 Actinomycetes bacterium | reverse complement strand
CCCGTCCCCCCGGCCCACCGAAGTTCCCGCGGAAACGCCCCAGCTCCCGACCCACCGACGTTCCCGCGGAAACGCCCCAGCTCCCGACCCACCGACGTTCCCGCGGAAACGCCCCAGCTCCCGACCCACCGACGTTCCCGCGGAAACGCCCCCCACCCAGCCCGTTGCCAGCAGCATGGGACCATTCCGTCCTCCGCTCGTGTCGGCTGTCAGCTGCGCTCCCGGTTCGGCTCTTCTTCTGCTCGTGCCGAGACAGCGTCTGGGCACCGCGCGGGTGCCACAGAGGCATCAGCGCAGACGCCATGAGGCTTTCGCCCTTGAGGGCCAGGGAGGCCGGGAGGCGCCTGCGAAGATATGAGCATGTTGGACCGGCGCCTCAGGTGCGCATCGACGGGGACCTCTGGTCCCGCGTCGAGCGCGAGGCGACGCGTCGAGGGGCGTCGGTCTCGGCACTCGTGAGGGAGGCGATCGACGAGCGCTTCCCGGGGGACTTGGAGGCTCGCCGGGCGGCGCTCGAGGCGATGCTCGGCGCCGTGGCGATGGGAGGTCCCGGACCCCGAGGGGCTGAGGGGAGAGCTCGGGGCCATCCGGGGTGGCCGCCCCGGTTGATCCTGCTCGGCCATGTTCGGCACGACGCTCCTCGTGTACGCGCTCGGGGCCGACCACCCGGGCCGGCATGCGCAAGATCAGCAGCGTGCTCGCCGAGGAGCCGTCGGTCTTCCCTCCCGCGAGGCCCGCCCCGGTCCGCACCCTGCGCGCTGGGGTCGGCGTGCACGCCGTGTCCTTCCGCTACCTGGAGCCCGCCGCGACGCGCTGAGCGACGTCGAGCTCGGCATCCCTCCCGGTCAGCGGATAGCCCTCGCCGGCGAGACCGGCGCGGGCAAGTCCACCCTCCTCGAGCTGTCGTTTGCCAGTCCGATGGGACCACCCCGTTGCCAGCGGCATGGGACCACCCCGTCCCCGGTGCGTGCGGCCTGACCGTGATGCGGATCGGATGGGTGGTCGATGTCGAGCGGCACCCATGCTGCGGTGCCATGCAGGGCAAACCCATCCTCCCTCCGGCCCGCTCGGGCGGTGGCATCCGAACGTGGGTGCACGCGTCGGATGACCCAGGTTCCAGCTCGCCGTCCTGCGCTCGGGTCGGACGCTGCGCCGGCTCGATGCTGCGCAGGCTGCGCAGGGTCTGACGCTGCGCCGGCTTGATCTGCGCTTGGGCTGGTACCGGTTGTCGGATCGAGCACCCGCATCCGGCCATCCGGGACGAGGCGGGGTGCGCCACTGGCAGATCTCGGGTCGGGCAAGTCCGAATCCTGGGCATCCGCCGCGACCTCACGTGCCCCCGTGGCGGCGCCGGTGGGCACGGGACCGGCGGAAGGTCCAAACCCTCTTCTCGATCCCTTCTCGGAGCGTATCGCCCCCCACTCCCGGAGGCTCGAACGCGAGTCTCGGAGGTCCGCGGCGTCGCACATGTAGCCATGATTGCTACAATTGTGCCATGGGTGGTTCGATATCCGTCCGTGATCTGCGAAATACGGTCAGCGAGGTGCTTCGTCGGGTCGAAGGCGGCGAACGGCTCACCGTGACGGTCGGCCGGCGCCCCGTCGCCGAGATCGTGCCACTCCGTCGCCATCGGACCGTGCCGGCGGCCGAGGCCCTCGCCATCGCTTCCCGCCACGCCGCTGACCGCGGCCTCCTCGAAGACGTGCGCGCCGTGCTGGCTGAGACGACCGACGACCTGTGAGGGCCTTGCTCGATACCTCGTTCTTCGTTGCCACCGAGTCCGGGCGAGCTCTTGGCGAGATGGAGGGGGGCTCCGAGACGGAGGTGTCGGTGGTGACGCTGGCCGAGCTGACCGTCGGCGTGCTCATGGCCGACGACGAGGAGCGGCCGGCGCGAGTGGCAACGCTCTCGGCCGTGGAGTCGAGCTGGGATCCGCTGCCGATCGATGCCGAGGTGGCGCGTCAGTTCGCCCGGATCGTCGCGTCCCTGCGGGCCACTGGGCGCCGGGTCCCGATCCTGGACGCGCTCGTGGCTGCGACCGCGATCGCCGAGCAGATCCCGGTGGTCACCCAGGACGGTGACTACGAGGCCATCCCCGGCGTCGAGGTGATCCGGGTCTGATCAGCGCCCGCGCCGACACGGACCAAGCGCGCGTTGACATGGTAGCAGTTCTGCTACCGTATCAGCGTGGCAAGTGTCGCACAGAAGGAGCTGCGGAACCACGTCGGCGAGGTGCTCCGTCGGGCCGAGGCCGGCGAGACCCTGACCGTGACGGTCGCCGGTCGTCCCGTCGCCGAGCTCGGTCCGGCGCATCGCCGCCGCTGGGTGAGCGGCGCCACACTGGCCGGTATCTGGCGCGGAATGGCGCCGCGGGGCCTGGATGCCGACCTCGAGCAACTGCCGGCCGGAGTTGTGGACCCGTTCGCGTCGTGAGGGCCCTGCTGGACACGTCGGTGCTCATCGGGGAGCGACCCCCGCCCGACGACGTCGAGGCCGCCATCAGCGTCGCCTCGATCACCGAGCTGCACTTCGGGGTCCTCGCCTGTGACGACGATGACGAGCGAGCGCGCCGGATCGCTCGGCTCTCGGTCATCGAGGCAACCTTCGACCCCCTGCCGGTGAGCGTCGAGGTCGCCCGTGCCTGGGGTCAGCTGGCCG
>JAJYYT010000510.1 GCA_021800645.1 Actinomycetes bacterium | reverse complement strand
GATCTGTTGGACCACCGAAGCCCGGTACGAGGCGGTGGAGAACGGCCGAACGATCCCCGAGGTGCCAAGGATCGAGATGCCGCCCACGATACCGAGACGGGCATTGGTCGTCTCCTCCGCCATCGCCTCCCCTCCGGGGACCGAAAAGGTGACGGTGACGGGTTCGATGCCGACCTCGGCGAGCGCAGCCAGGATCATCCGCCTCGGCACCGGGTTGATCGCCGGAGCACCGACACCAAGCCCGAGACCCGGCTTGGTGATGGTCCCGACCCCCTCACCGGCTCGCAGGACGTGCTCACCGCCGGCACCATGAGCGTGCACCTCGGCGGTGATGCGCGCGCCGTTGGTGCAGTCCGGGTCGTCGCCGGCGTCTTTGACGACGATCGCTCTCCCCGCGTCGTCCCACTGGACCGGGAAGCTGACTCGGCGCCCCGAAGGAAGCGCCACCTCGACGCGATCAGGCCGCCGGGCGGAGGTGTACGTCAGGTAGGCGGCCTTGGCGGCGGCCGACGCGCACGTCCCGGTCGTCCACCCGGTGCGCAGCCCCCTCCGGGCGGCGACGACAGGGCTCAGGTCGGGCTCGTCAGGCTGAATCGGGTAGCGCATCGCAGCGGGAGGGCCCGGTGTGTGTCCGGACGGGATCGGCTCGCGCCTGATCGCTGCCGTGAACCGAGACGGTGGCACAGGTCGGGGTACAGGTCGATGGCACCGGTCAGGCTTTCACGATCTGCCGCATCCTGATAAGTTCTAGTTCATGACAGAATAACAGGGCCAGCCGGTTCCGACCGGAGCCGAGAAGGGAGTCGTAGATGGCAACCGTCGATGCCCGCCCGATCATCGCGTCGGGCGACGAGCCGTTCGAAACGATCATGGCCGCGGCGGCGGCCCTCGACGACGGCGAGGAGCTGGTGGTCCTGGCCCCCTTCGAGCCGGTGCCACTCGAAGGGGTTCTCTCCTCCCAGGGCTTCTCTTACGAAGCCAAAGATCTCGGCGGCGGCGACTGGCGGGTCACCTTCCGGCGGCCGTCGTGACCGCCGACGTGCCTGTCGGCAAAACGGGAGGCGGCGCGCCGGATAGTTGGCTCACGCTGTCGGCGACCGACGCGCTCGACGCAGCCTGGGACGCGCTGGGCGGTGTGTACGACCCCGAGCTGTACCTCGACGTGGTGTCGCTCGGGCTCGTCTACGACGTCCGGGCCGAAGGCGGCGCGGTGGTCGTGGAGATGACGATGACGACGCCGGGCTGCCCGGCCTCCGAGGTGCTCCCCGAGATGGCCCGAGAGGCGATCTCCGAGGCGGTGGACGATGCGGTCCCCGTGCAGGTCCGGGTCGTGTGGGACCCGCCGTGGAGCCCGGCGATGATCGACGAGGCGGCAGCAGCAGCCCTCGGGTTCCGGGCACGGTGAGCCGCGCCGTGGCGAGCAAGCCGGCGAGGGCGGGTGTTGAAGTGGTCCGTGTCTACGAGGACCCTAGGCGTCGCCCCGGCGAGCACCGAGTGCTCGTCGACCGGCTGTGGCCCCGGGGAGTGCAGAAGGCAGCCCTCGACATCGACGAGTGGGCGCAGGAGGTGGCGCCAAGTACGGAGTTGCGCCGCTGGTACGGGCATGACCCCGAGCGCTTCGACGAGTTCGCCCGGCGCTACCAAGCCGAGCTGGACCGATACCCTGGCGCTCCGGCCGTCGAGCGGCTGAGGGCAGTTGCCGGCAGCGGCCACCTCGTGCTGCTCACCGCCACCCGCGACGTCGAGCGTTCGGGAGCCGAGGTGCTGCGGTCCTTCCTCGAAGGCTCACCGCGCTGAGCCTCCGGCCGGACGACGCCGTGGCGGCGCTCGGGTCGGGGACGGACGGCTCGGCTCAGGACGCCATTCGTGCGTCGACGGCCTTGACCCACGTCGCGATCTCGGCCATCACCTTCGGGTCGACGTGGTTGGGTCGCTGGTGCTCGGCGGGGGTCGGTCGCCCGGTCCCGTCGAAGAAGAGACGGTCGGCGTGCGGGAACTGCACGACGGTGACCGCCTTGCGCCCTTTCAGCCCGCGCAGCCACACGTCGAGGTCGTTGGGCACGATCACCTGGTAGTCACCATCCCCCGGAGCAAGAGCAGCGGCTGGGGCAGCGAGCGTGCCGTCGCCACCTCGTCGTAACGGAGGGCGCTCAGGTAGCAGGCGGGACCGACCCCGCCGAAGAGCGCCTCGCCGGGCGGCTCGGCGCCGGCGGAGGCGCCGGCGGCCGATCACAACGCCTCCGGGGTGAGCAGGAAGAAGCCCGACGTCCGCCCGTCGGCATCGAAGGCGAAGCGCGCCTTGTAGCTGCCCTTGGGCGAGGTGAGCAGGACGTCGGCAACCGTGTAGCCGTGGCGCAGGCTCATCCTCGGCGATCCGGGGCCGATGTACCGCGACCCGAGCTCGATCGCAGCGCCCGCCGGGTCGGCGATCGTCGCGACCCAGCCGTAGGGGCTGGGCTCCGGTCCTGCGACGACCGCGGCGCCGAGGGCCCTCGCGTGGGCGACGGCCTCGCGCACGTCCCCGACTCGCCAGTACACCGACCAGCGCGAGGGAGCGCCCTCGGCGAGGAGGCTCGACGCGTCCATCACCCCTGCGAGCTCGCCCTCACCGGACGGGTCGCGCACGACGGTGTAGGTGAGCGCGTGCTCGCCGGGCAGCTCG
>JAJYYT010000509.1 GCA_021800645.1 Actinomycetes bacterium | reverse complement strand
GAGGACCGCCGAATGCCGAACCGAGCGCCGTCTCGAGTCGCTCGAGTCCGGCGGCGTCGGGCACTGCGATCCGGAAGACACCCGGCATCCCGAAGCTCGCGCAGTCTCGGACCAGCACTCCCGCCGGAGCGAGCAGAGCTCTCAGGTCTCTGCCCGCATCCACGAGCGCCCAGGGCGCATCGGCCGCGCGGGGCGCGAACCCGTAGCCCGAGAGCAGCGCGACGAGGTCGTCGCGCCCTTCCGCGATCGCGCGGGCCCACGATCCGAGATCGGCCGTGTCCAGGAGCTCTGGCAGCACGGCGGACGCGAGCCCGTTCACCGACCAGGCAGGTTGGTGCCTCTCTATCGTCGCGGCGAAGTGGTCGTCAGGGGCCAGCACATAGCCTGCTCTCAGCCCCGGGCACGCCAGCACCTTCGTCAGGGAACCGATGACGACAGAGCCCGTGTCCGCGTCCCCCCGGGTCCACTTGCCGGTGCTCATGCCGTAGAACGCTTCGTCCCAGACCTCGGACCGCTCCTCCGCAAGCGCCAACGTCCCCAGAGGATTGTTCGGGTTGGAGGCGAACCGCGGGCCGGCGCTGTCGATCCCGGCAGGGCCGGCCGCTTCCAGGTGACGGCTGTAGAGGGAGAACTCCGGCTCGACCACCCTTCCTCGACCGAGGACCGCTGCGACGAGCGCTATCGCCTCTGCACCTCCGTTCGTCACCACGACACGCCCGGGCTCGACACCGAGCACCTCGGCGACGGCCGATCTGGCATTCGACGCGTCCGGGTACCTGGAGAGCGCACCCCTGTCGATGTGGCGCGACACGATCCGGCGCAGGTCCGGGGCGAAGGGATTGAGCGTCTGAGAGAGGTCGAGGATGGAATCCGGACCGACACCCAGGGATGCCGCGACCCGCACCGAGTCTCCTCCGTGATCGCCCGGCGGAGGGATGCCGGGGCTCACGCGCCCGCCCTGGTCCGTCGCCGGAACGCTCCGTGCACGAGCGCCCACACGCCCGGGGCTACCAGCAGCGCCGCAAGCAGCGTGGCCACGTCCCTGCTCAGCTCCACCGCTCGCCCGACGTCGCCCAAGGTTGGCGGCGGGCCTTCCCCCAGCCGGGGCCGCAGCTCGGGGTTGCCGCTGTAGCTCGACTCGCCCCCCAGTCCCACCGCGAGCGCAGCTGCGAACGCGGCTTCGGCGAGCCCGGCGTTCGGTGAAGGGTGCAGGCGACCCTGCGTGCGCGTCGCCTTCCAGATCTCCCCCGCTCTTCTCGGGCGGACCATCGCCACGAGCAACGCGGTCAGGCGCGCGGGTACCAGGTTCGCCATGTCGTCGAGCCGCGCGCTCGCCCACCCGAACCTGGCGTAGCGCTCCGTCCGGTACCCGACCATCGCGTCGAGGGTGTTCGCCGCCCTGTACGCGAACGCCAGTGCAGCGCCTCCACCAGCACCCCAGAGCGTAGGGGCGACAGCTGCATCGACCGTGTTCTCGGCAACGGACTCGATCACGGCACGCACGATCTCCTTCTCGCCGAGCGAGGCCGAGTCTCTCCCGCAAAGTGCCCTGAGATCTCGTCTGGCGTCCTCCACGTCACCGCGCTCGAGATCCGACACGACCTTGAGCGCAGCCTCGGCAAGTGCTCTCTCCCCTACGACGATCTCCGTTGCGACCCCCGCTGCGAGCGTCTCGACGATCCGACGCCGGTCCCCCGCTCGCAGGAGAGCACCCACAAGGCCGGCGGACAGGGTGCCCGCCGCGGCGAACCTCACCCCCGCCAAGCGGCTGTCCTCCCACCACGACCGCTCCAAGCGCGCCATCGCGCCGCCGAACAGTCCTACCGGGTGCACCGGCGATGGAGGTTCACCGAGAAGCCGATCGGCCAACAGCCCGATCCCGGCTCCCATCGCCCGGTTCCTCGGGGACATGCTCACCACCGCGCCGCCGCCACCAGTAGCGCGATCGTCTCCGCGACCACCGCAGCTGCACCGAGGAGGTCCCCTGTGAAGCCTCCGACCCGCTTCCATCCGAAAGCCACCACGCCGGACGCTGACGCCGCCTCGGCGAGAAGCGTCGCCGCTCCCCCGATCGGCTGCCACCACAAGAGGCCGGCCAGGCCGATGCCGCCCCCGAGGAGTCCGGCCACCACTGCCGGTCGCCGCGCTTCTGGTCCTCCGACGAAGGCAGACGCCAAGCCCTCCTCCCGCGCGTAGGGGACGCAGCCCGCCGCGACCGCCATCGCTCCCCGCGATACCGCCCAGATCGAACCAAGGAGGACCGGCGACGGCACTATCGCCACCAGGGTCACCCACCGTAGAAGGAGAACCGAGCCCCCGACCGCCGCACCGAAAGCGCCGACGTCCGAACGGCGCATCACTGCGAGTCGCCGTTCCGGTCCCCCATGCAGGAAGAGACCATCGGCAGAGTCCAGCAAGCCGTCCATGTGGAGCATCCCGGTCAAGCCGAGATCGGCGGCGACCACCAGGGCGGCGTCGACCCCCACCGGCCAGACGTGCCCCATTCCCCACCACAGGACCCCGAGCACCGCACCGATGACAGCTCCCACCACGGGGAACCACGCCAGCGTGCCCGGGTCCGCGGTGCGGGCCCTTCCGACCGGCGTGAGAAAGGCGAGCGCAGAACGCACGTTCACCCCTCGCCGACCGGCTGGCCGGTCAAT
>JAJYYT010000508.1 GCA_021800645.1 Actinomycetes bacterium | reverse complement strand
GAGTCGTACGGACGGCAGTTCGGCGTCCCGCCCGAGGAGGCCGAGGCGCGCCTCGGCGAGCTCGTCGGGGAGCGGATGGCCGGCGAGGCGGTCCTCGCCGCCGGCGGCGTGTGGGGGAGCGGGCCGCTCGCCACACGCGACCGCAGCGTCGCGGTCGTGAGCGCCCTGGTGGCGCTGGGAGGCGTGGGGCCGCGGCTCCGCGCCCACCTGCGCCTGGCCGTGGAGAACGGGCTCACCCGGGAAGACCTGGAAGAGCTGCTCACGCTGCTCGCCGTCTACGTCGGCTACGCCCGGGCCTCGGTCGCCATGGAAGAGCTGCGGGCCGCCCTGGCCGAGCCGCTCGCCGCCCCGGCGCCCACGCAGCCGCCGGGGCCCCCGCCCAGCCAGGCACCGGTCGGGTGACGCCGATGACCCTCGCCACCGACCCCTCCTCCGGCTTCCTCTCGGTCGTGAACCTGCACAAGAAGTTCGGCGGGATCGCCGCCCTGCGGGGCGCCCACCTCTCGGTCCGCCGGGGCGAGGTGCACAGCCTGGTGGGGGCGAACGGCTCGGGGAAGTCGACGCTCTTGAACGTCCTCTCCGGCCAGGTCGTGCCGGACGCCGGCGCCGTCCACCTCGACGGCCGGGCCGTCCGGCTGGGCAGCCCGGTGCGCGCCCTGGCGATGGGGATCGCCACGGTGACGCAGGAGACCACCCTGGTCCCGCACCTCTCGGTCGCCGAGAACGTGCTGCTCGGGCCGCGCAAGCAGCGCCGGTGGTACGGCATCGACTGGCGGGCGTCGCACCGGGAGGTGGCGCGGATCCTCGAGCAGCTCGACGTGGACTTCGAGCCCAAGGACGTCGTCGCCCGCCTCCGCACGGACCAGCAGCAGATGGTCGAGATCGCCCGGGCGCTGTCCATCCAGGCGAAGGTGCTCCTGCTCGACGAGCCGACGAGCGCCCTGTCGCAGCACGAGGTGGAGGCGCTGTTCCGCCTGGTTCGCTCGCTGCGCGATCGAGGCATGACGATCATCTTCGTCTCGCACCGCATGAGCGAGCTGTTCCAGCTCGTCGACCGGATCACGATCCTGCGCGACGGGGAGACCGTCGACTCGGGGCCGATCGGCGACTACGACGTCGAGCGGATCGTCGAGAAGATGGTGGGCACCATCGGGCGGGTGCGGCAGGCGGCGGTCGCCCGAGAGGACCAGGCGCGGGTCCCGCTGTTGTCCGTTCGCGAGATGCACGTCGGCTCCCGGGTCCGCGGCGTCTCGTTCGACCTCTCCGAAGGCGAGGCGATCGGCATCGCGGGGCTCGGCGGCTCCGGCAGCACCGCGCTCTTGGACGGCATCTTCGGCTCCGTTGCTCGCTCGTCGGGAACCGTCCGGCTCTCGTCGGTCACGCTGCGGTCGGGCAGCATCCGGCACGCCATCGCCAACGGCATGGCCTACGTGCCGGGGGACCGCAAGCAGCTCGGGCTCGTCCCGAACATGACCGTGGCGGAGAACCTCTCGATGGCGCTCACCACTGGCGCTGGGAGGCTCCGTCCGGTCCACGTGGCACGGGAGCGGGCGCTCGTCCGTGTGGCGATGACGGAATTCGGCCTCGTCGCCAAGGACCCTCGGCAGTCGTGCTCCATGCTGAGCGGTGGCAACCAGCAGAAAGTGCTCATGGCCAAGTGGCTCTTCAAGCAGCCGAAGGTCCTCTTGATGGACGAGCCCACCCGGGGTGTCGACGTCGGCGCCAAGCGGGACATCTACGACCTGATGCTGAAGGAGAAGTCGAAGGGCCTCGCCATGATCGTCAGCTCCTCGGAGACCGAGGAGCTGCTGCTACTCTGCGACCGGATCCTCGTCATGTTCCGGGGCGAGGTCGTCGCCGACTTGCAGCGCGACGTCGCCGACGAAGCAGTGATCACCCACTACGCGATGGGGGGCGGCGCGTGACCCTCGCCACCAGGATCGCACCCCCGGCCCAGGACCGCCCGGCCAAGGACCGCGCCGTCGGCCGGGCAACGGCGCTGCGCCAGTGGATGTCGGCCAACCAGTACGTCGCGGTCCTCTCCCTGCTCGTCGTCATGTTCGTCGTCTTCTCGGTCACCCAGGCTCGCTTCTTCACGGCGGCCAACATCCGGGTGCTCCTCACGAGCGTCGCCATCTTGTGGATGGTCTCGCTCGGCCTGACCGTGGTCATGCTGACCGGGGGGTTCGACCTGTCCCTCGCTGCGATGGTGGGACTGTCGGGGTTCGTCTTCGTAGGGTTCTTCTCGACCTTCGGCATCCCTGCGATCCCCGCGATCATCCTGACCATCCTCGCGGGGGCACTCGTCGGTGGCGCCATCAACGGCCTCCTCATCGGTTGGCTCGGCGTGCCGTTCCTCGTGGTCACCATCGGGACCCTCTCGATCTTCGAGGGAACGACCTATCTCGTCTCGGGCACGCAGACGATCTCGGTCACATCCGGCGTGCTCAACTCGATCGGCTTCAGCTCGGCCGCCGGCGTCCCGATCACGGTGTGGATCATGATCGGGACCCTGCTCGTCGCCTACTTCGTCCTGCGCCGGACCTACTTCGGGAGGGACGTCTACGCCGTGGGCGGGAACGCCGCCGCGGCCAGGCTGTCCGGGGTGCGCGTCACCCGGACGCTCGTGCTGGCGTACGCGATCTCCGGGGGCATGGCCGCGC
>JAJYYT010000507.1 GCA_021800645.1 Actinomycetes bacterium | reverse complement strand
CGAGCACCAGGGCCAACGTGTGGATGGCGTCGGCGAGCGCGAAGAGGGACGCAGCCGAATCCGAAGTGATCGGGAGGGCGGCTGGTATCGAGAGGGCCCGGATCCCGAAGGCGCCGAGGTGCTCGGCCAGGTCCCCCGTGTCGATGCCGTCGAGCGCGAACGCCGGGCCGATGAGGTCGACGACGCGCCCGAGGAAGGGCCGGCCCTTCTCCCAGCGACCTGCTGGCGAACCGTCGGGAAGGCGCCCGCCTCGACTGGCGCGGCCCCACTCGGCCATGAGCCCGTGCCCGCCCAGCGCCTTGACACGCAGCACCGGGCGATGGGCAAGCGCCCGCCACCCTCGGCGGGGTCGTCCCGAACGCTCCACCCACTCGTCGACCTCGCCCCAGCCCGCGATCCCCAGGGAGAACCCGCCACGAAAGCGGCCGGCCGCAGCTCCGGTGTGCTCGGCCAAGAGCCCCAGGCTCCTCCCTTCGTCGGCCGTGAGGAGGAACGCGCCACCGCTGTAGGCCCGAAGCAGCATGCCGTCGTCGGGGTCGCAGAACCGAGATCGGGTCACGACCGCCAGGTGCCCATGACCCCTGGGCGTCACGTAGCTCGTCGCCCCTGCCCAGCTCTGGAGCTCAGCGAGCACGTTCGGATCGTGCTGTGCCAGGTCGTCGTCGACGATGAGGGCCGCCCGCTTGACGCTCGGTCCGAGGGTGGAGAGGCACATCCCGAGCCCGACGCGCTCTGGAACGGCGCCACGTTCTGCGACGAGGACGAGCACGAGCGCGCCGTGATGGACGATGCGCTCGGGGGCATGCGTCGTCGAAGACGGCTGGATGTCCTTCGGGTCGGGGCGCCCGGGCCAGGCGCGCAGGTTCACGACGCCGAGGGTCATGACACCGCTTCCCAACTGCACCGGCGGCCAAGGTCCTCGGTGATCGCCAGGACGACGAGGTGGACGCCGCGCTGGCTCGCAGCGTCGAGGGTGCGCGGCGCGCCATGCTCGGCCAGGTCGGCCAGGCGCTGCCAGAGCCACGAGAGGCGAACCTGGCGGGCCTCAAGTGGGTCGCGGAAGGACTCGATGCCCTGCTCACGCCACGCTGCGTGCTCGGCGTGATGGCAGGAGATGCACAGTGGGATGGTCGAAACGGGATCGAAGTACTCGCCGTCTGGGGTGAGTGCCGCCGTCCAGTGGTGGAGTTCTTGGGCTGGCGCACCGCAGAACAGGCACGGTCCGAGCACCTGGCTCATCGCCTGCCTCCGGTCCTGCGGCGCCGACCTGGGCGTGCGCGCCCCGAGTCGAACAGCACTTCTGTGCCGGTCTCCCGGCCGACGACGACGAGCGCCTTCACGGTTGTGGGGTCGCTCACCACCTCCATGCCGGCGATCGGCTTCCAGCGCGAGAAGCGCTGTGCGAAGTGGCGATCAGCGGCACCACCGCTGAGCTGGACGACCGAAGGCGTGCGGTAGGTGCCGCGAGCAAGCCCCTGGCAGGCGCGCATGTAGCGGCCGGCGCGGCGCTGGTCGGCAGCCGAGACGTGCTCGACCGTGACGAGTCGGGCCCCTTCTTGCGTCCGGGCGAAGAACGTGGCGACCCGCGGACGCTCCAGGGGTCCGTAGTGGCCGAGGGCCTCTCGGGCGGGGAGATCGGCTGCTGCAGCTCGACGCGAGAGGTACTGGCTCCGGTAGACGGCGCGGCGTTCCTCGGCGCTGCGCGCGGTGCTGCGGGTCAATTCACCGCGGCGAGCCCGCGCCAATAGATCGGGGTCGACGGGCCTATGGGCGGGCACGACGGCCCTCCAGCAGCTCGTCGATGGCAGCGACCGGGACGAGCCAGCGCCGGCCTATGCGGATGGCTCGGACGTCACCGCGCTCGATCGCGGCGCGAAGAGTCTGGCGGTGGATGCCGAGACGCGCCGCGGCTTGCGTTATGGAGAGGGCGATCGGCTCGCCAGAGGGATACCCGGGCATGACAACTCCCGGCTCCCGCTTTCCGGCGGTGCCACATGGGGCTCTTGGAGGAGGCCCCGGGTCCTACGTGTGCGACCGACGATCCACGCCGGCTCGTGCTGCCCATCGTAGCCTTGGTTCGATGAGCGATGGTGGATGGTTGGAGCGGATCTGTGCGGGAACGACTGCGCCGACAGCCGAGACGCTCTTCTTGCACCGGCGCTCTCGTGCAGATGAGATCGCTGCCGCCAGCGCCGCCATCAAGGCCCTCGACGACATCCAAGCTCAACAGCCAGTCGCCTCGGGGAAGACCCGGGAGATCGACGCCCGAGCGCTCTATGACCGACGCCTCATCGCCGCCAAGGAGCCGCTCCGTCGCTACCCGCCGGTGCGGGTCCGCTGTCGGTGCGGGAAGACCCTGGAATGGATCGCCATTGCTCCGCGCTCCGATCACGGCCTCCAGCTCGTCCACGGCCCGAGGCTCGTCGAGCCGAAGAAGCGAAGAGGCGGCGCAGAAGACATCGTGGCCGGGGTTCGCCAGAGCCCCTTCGGCCAGACGTCTGCGACCGGGACCGCCACGTGGGCCAAGGACAGCGAGTCCGGTGTCGGACACTCCCGGACGCTGCCAAACGGCTCCCACGGCGACGTCTACGGGCTGAAGGCCCACTACCTCTGCCCCAAGTGTGGTTACGAAGAGACGGCTCTCCACGTCTCGCTCCTGCATAGGT
>JAJYYT010000506.1 GCA_021800645.1 Actinomycetes bacterium | reverse complement strand
TGAAGGGGGAGATCCCTATCACCAGGTTGCGAAGCTCTCCCCCGTCCTCCGAGCTGTCCCCTGACGTGAGGCCCGCGCTGCTCACCATGTCGTGCTCCCCGGCTTCGCAGGAAGCACCACCACGCTCTCGATCTTCGTGGAGCCGGCAGCCACCGAGTACACCCACCAGGTGAGCGTGGCGTAACCGTTCGCGAGGCCGCCCGTGCCCTGGGAGTTGCAGGAAGCGCATATCACAGCTTGACCGCCCAGGTCATCGCTGATGCGCTGGTTGTTCAAAGTGTTCTGCATCCCGGCCGGCCATGGCCAGAGCTCCGGCCCCTGCCCGTTCGCTCCGTAGGCGACATCGGCCGCACCCGCCATCACAGAACCGGCGCCGGCCACCCCGCCGGTGCCGCCCGCCTGGGACGCCGCGACCCCGCCAGAAGCCCCCGGCGACGCCCCGCCGAGCGCTCGCTACGGCGGCGTGCAGCGCGAGATTGTCGCCGGGCGCGCAGGCGACAGTGAGCGCCGGGGCGGCGAAGCGTGCCCCGGCCCACATCGGGCGGATCGCCGGGTCGAGTGGCGACGCGCCGCTCTCGCCGAGCGTCGCCGCGCCGAGCGAGATGAACACTTCCGGCAGCGCGTCCGGATCCGGAGCCTCCGGCTGGGGCACGGCCGGCATGCTAACACCGGCGGCTCGGAGCCTGGATCCGCACCGTCGCTCGAGACAACCAGGCAAGGAGAGGAGGGCGGTCGACGTGCCGCAAGGCGATGAAGTGAGCTTCGCGCTGATCCCGCGCGGGGGCCGACCATGACGGTGCGCGCGCTGCTCGTCTGGGGTGGTTACGAGCCGCACGAGCCGAAGCAGGCTGTCGAGCGGTTCGCGCCCTTCCTGGAGCGTTGCGGATTCCAGGTCGATCTCGCGCACTCGCTCGGCGCCTATGAGGACGAGGAGCTCATGGCATCGATATCGCTGGTCGTGCAGAACTGGACAACGGGCGACCTGACCCTGGAGCAATTCCGCGGGCTTTCGGGCGCGGTGCGCGCGGGGGCCGGCCTCGTCGGCTGGCACGGGGGCTTGTGCGACGCGTTCCGTCACCTACCCGCCTACCAGTTCCTTACAGGCGGTCAGTGGCTCGGCCACCCCAACGGCAGTGAGCGACCGTACCGTGTCGACATTGTCGAGTCCCGTCGCGCAGACCCGGCGGTCGCTGGGATCTCGTCGTTCTCGATCGTCTCCGAGCAGTACTACCTGGCCGTCGACCCGGCCGTCGAGGTACTCGCCACGACCACCTTCCGCCGCCCGGCCGAGGCGCCTTGGATCGAGGAGGCCGTCGTTCCCGCAGTGTGGCGCCGTAGCTGGGACAAGGGTCGGGTGTTCTACGTCTCCTGGGGTCATGTCGCTCGCGACTTCGACGTGCCGGAGGCTCGCACGATCGTCGAGCGCGGCATGCTCTGGGCCGCGCGGCGAGAGGGCTTCGCGAACGGACAGACGTGACGAGCGAGGGTGCGGCCGGGCGTGTCGTGCTCCTGGCGCGGAGCCGAAGATGATCGACGAAAACTCCCCTCGAGTTCTGCTGTTCCTCTCTGACGTCGCCCCCTACCGCCGCGGCGCGACGTCGGCGCCAGCGGGGGTTCACCGATCGCTGCCCTCGGCGGCGACCGCGTTCGAGGAGATCGCCGGTATCTGCGGGCTAGCGTTCGAGCGCGCCGAGCGTGCAGCCGACGCCTCCGTGACGATGCTCGAGCGCGCACGCGTGCTCGTGCTCTTCACCATCGGAGAGACGTCCTGGAGTGACGAGCAGCGCACGAGCATCGAACGGCGCGTAGCGAGGGGCGAGCTCGGCCTCGTCGGCGTCCATGCAGCTTCGGACTCGGCATTCGACTGGCCAGCCTTCGGCGAGCTGATAGGCGGGCGCTTCGGCGGTCACCCCGTGACCGCGGAGCTCCCGATCACGGTGCTGGACAGAAGCCACCCGGCGACCTCGCACCTGCCGTCACCGTGGCGGTTCCGCGAGGAGCTATACCTGTTCCGCGATCTCGTGCCGGACGCGCGGGTGCTGCTCGGTGTGGAGTTCGTCGGCACCGCGTCCGGCACGCCGACGGTCCTACCGCTCGCCTGGTGCATTGAGCGAAAGGCGATGCGCAGCTTCTATACCGCGCTGGGGCACCACTTGTCCGCCTACGAGAGCGGCGAGTTCATCCAGCACCTGCTCGGCGCGGTCGAGTGGGTGCTCGGCACCAGCTGAGTCGGCTCGTGCACACGCTTCCCATCATCACCGAGCACGTCGAGCACGCCACCTTGCGGGCTTGGACACTTGGCGCGGGTTCTATGGGCAGCACGATGATCATGTTCCATCGGGCCTCCAGCGCCCAACCGCCAGAGGAGGTGCATTAGCCGTGCGTGGTCTCCTGAAGAAACCTGCTGTCGCCGTGATCGGAGGCGGGAGCAGCATGTTCGTCCCCGGGCTGACGCGCCGCATGCTGGAGATTGAGGCATTGCGAAGTGCAGAGCTACGCCTCATGGACATCGACGCGGCTCGCCTCCGAGTGATGGGCGAGCTCGCGAACGAGCTGGCCGCCGCAGAAGGCGGCGAGCTCACGGTGTTCACGACCACCGAGCAGCGCGAGGCGCTCGAAGGCGTCGACTTTGCCATCGTCGCGATCTCCGTGGGCGGCATGACGGCCTG
>JAJYYT010000505.1 GCA_021800645.1 Actinomycetes bacterium | reverse complement strand
GTGCGCAAGCCCAAGGACTTCTCCACCTTCCCCTCGCTCCTCCTCGTCGCGACGCTGTTCCGCCTCGCGCTCAACGTCAGCGTGACGCGGTTGGTCCTCCTCCACGGCTACGCGGGGACCGTCGTGAGCGCCTTCGGGAACTTCGTGGTCGGTGGGCAGATCGTGGTCGGCCTCGTCGTCTTCTTGATCCTGATCGTGATCCAGTTCGTCGTCGTGACCTCGGGAGCGGGCCGGGTCTCGGAGGTCGCCGCGCGGTTCTCCCTGGACTCCATGACCCCGAAGCTCGTGGCCATCGACAGCGATCTCAGCGCTGGGCTCATCGACCGCGAGGAGGCCATACGGCGCCGCAAGGACATCGACGACGCCTCCGACTTCTACGGATCGATGGACGGGGCCTCCAAGTTCGTCCGGGGAGATGCGATCGCCGCCCTCGTGATCGTGCTCGTCAACCTGCTCGGCGGTTTCGCGATCGGGGTGATCCAGCACCACGACTCGATCAGCCAGGCGATCCACACGTACTCGATCCTCTCGGTGGGCGACGGCCTCGTCTCGCAGATCCCCGCCCTCCTGCTCTCCATCTCCACGGGCATCATCGTCACGCGCACTGCCACGACCGACGAGGACTTCGGCTTCGACGTCGCCACCCAGTTCGGGAACCAGCCGCGGGCGGTTCGGATCGCGGGCATCGCGATCCTCCTCATGGGGCTCGTCCCGGGTCTCCCCCACGTCCCGTTCCTGATCGTCGGCGCGCTCCTGTTCGCCTTCTCCGGCCGGCTGTTCAGGGCCGTCGCCGCCCACAAGGAGAAAGAGAGGAACGAGCGGGAGGACGCCGAGCCCCCTGTCGAGCTGGACAGCCCCCACGCCCTCGCGACCGAGATCAAGGTCGAGCCCCTGCAGCTCGAGATCGCACCGAACCTCGCGCCGCTCGTCGACGAGTCGAAGGGCGGTGACCTCTCGAAGCGCATCCGTGGCATGCGGCGCAAGCTCGCCTACGAGAAGGGGATCTTGGTCCCCAAGGTGCGCATGCGCGACAACGTCCAGCTCGACCCCGGCTCGTACGTGATCCGGGTCAACGGTGTGGAGGTCGGTCACGGCACGGCACCGCCCGGGCGGATGCTCGCGATCGGTACCGGGCTCGACGCGCTGCCGGGCGAGGCGACGACCGAGCCCGTGTTCAACCTGCCGGCCAAGTGGATCCCCAGCGACATGCGGACCGACACCCTCGGGCTGTCTGGCATCACCGTCGTCGACCGCGCATCGGCGATCGTCACCCATCTGGGTGACGTCGCCGCGAAGCACGCCGGGGAGCTGCTCTCCATGCAACAGGTCCAGACCTTCCTCGACGTCTGCAAGGCGTCCGACAAGGTCGCCGTCGACGAGATGACCGCCGCCCAGGTCACGGTGTCGGATCTCCACCGCGTCCTGGTCTCGCTGCTCGACCAAGGAGTGCCCATCTCGGACATGGTGCGCATCATCGAGGCGGTCACCGAGAGGGCCCGCGACGGGAAGAGCCACGAGGGGATGGTCGAAGCGGCGCGCCGAGGGCTCGGGCCCGCGATCACGGCCCTGCACTCGAGCGGGGGCGTCCTCTTCGTCATCACGATCGACGTCGCCTTCGAGCGACAGCTCGCGGCAGGGATCCGTGTCGCAGGCGGCGAGTCGGAGCTGGTCGTCGAGCCCTCGCTGGCCGAGCACCTGGTCGAACGCACCCGTGCCCTCTTCGACGAGGCGGTGCACGAGGGGAAGGAGCCGGTGCTCCTCGTCGCGGGTCCGCTCAGGCCGGCATTGCAGCGGCTCTTCGCGGCTGCGCTCCGCCAGATGGCCGTCCTCTCGGTCGACGAGGTGTCGAGGTACGTCCGCATCGAACGCGTGGGGGTGGTGAACGGTGCTGCAGTCCTTGCAACGTGAGCAGCGTGAGCAGCGCGCGCGACGTGAGCAGCGCGCGCGACGTCACGAAGCGCACATCCGTCACGTGGTCTGCAGAGGCCAAGACCGCGAAGCGGCCCTACGCGAGGTCATGCGCAGCTACGAGCCATGGCAGATCGTCTCCGCGGAGCCCCAGCTCGTCGGCGGGGTCCTCGGGTTCTTCCAGCACGAGGCCCTCGTGATCACCGTCGACGCCGCGGCGCGGCCGCCCTCCGAGCGTTCGTCGTCGGACCCGGTCGAGACGCTCTTGGAGGAGACCCGCGACGAGGTCGTGCTCGGCGGCAGGGTCCTCGCTCGACCGACGGCACCCGAAGACCCCGTCGCTCGCTCGGCCGCGGCCGAGAAGTCCTTCAGCCAGGTGCTCGGCGAAGTGGCGAGCTCGTTGGGCGAGGAGCCCGGGGAGTACCGCCCGGACGCCGCGCGCGTGCGACGGCCCGAGCGGGCGCGCCTCGAGGATCCGGACCCCCCCCGGGTGCCGACCCGGGCACGCGCGTCGTGCCCGACAGCTGATGTCAGCGCTCGCTGGACGATCCTCTGCGAGATGGCACGCTCGTGCGGCATCCCAGACGCCCTCATTCCTCGAGAGCTCCCAGAAAATGAGCACCCCCAGCTGCGCCACGTCTTCGCCCGCCTCCCTGCACCACCTCCGCTGCCTCGCACGAGCGGTGGGCTCGTTGCCGTCGTCGGGTCCCCATTGCGCGGGGAGGGCGCGCTCTCGGGCCTCCTGGAGACGGCTGGCTCGGT
>JAJYYT010000504.1 GCA_021800645.1 Actinomycetes bacterium | reverse complement strand
CACCTCTACCTGTGCACGCCCGACCGGCCCGACTTGGCCCGTTTCGTGACGAGTTGCATCGAAGGTGGCGTCGACGTCGTCCAGCTCAGGGACAAGACCTTGGAGGCGAGGCCTCTTCTCCGACGTGCCGCTCTCGTCCGGGACGTGTGCTCGGACCTCGGCGTGCCGTTCATCTTGAACGACCGCCCCGACCTCGCGCTCGAGGTCGGCGCAAACGGCGTGCACGTCGGCCAGGACGATGTCCCTCCAGCCCTCGCCCGCCGCATCCTCGGTCCTTTCGCGATCGTTGGTCTCTCCACTCATGCACCCGCAGAGCTGGATGGCTCAGATGTGGAGCCGGTCGACTACATCTCAGCTGGCCCGGTCGTCGAGACCCCTACCAAGCCCGGACGACCAGGTACGGGCGTCGGTTACGCCTCTCTCGCGGCCGCCCGCTCGAACGCGCTCCGTCGCCCGGTCTTCGTGACCGGGGGCGTCACGCCCTCGACTGTCCCTGCGCTCGCCGCTGCAGGTGTGCGCCACTTCGTCGTCGTGCGCTGGTTGACCCAAGCTGACGATCCAGACGCTGCCGCGCGCGCGCTTCGCGACGCGATCGATCGCTCGCTCTTCACAGCTCCGCCCGCTTCGACCGGGTCGTAGATTACCTCCCGCCGGCACCCCGCTGCCGCCGCTGGCATCGCCTTGCTGGGAGTGTCCGCCCCGCTGGCAGCGCCTTGCTGGCAGTGTCCGCCCCGCTGGCAGCGCCCGCCCCGCTCGTGTGGGCCCCGGTGTGTGGGCCGGAGCTCGTGTGGGCCGGGAGCTCGTGTGGGCCCCGGTGTGTGGGCCGGAGCTCGTGCAAGCCGGTGCTCGTGTGGGCCGGGCGGTGTGTGTCACACCCCCCTGGCATCGTGGGGGCATGGGTGAGGTCAGAGGCATCGTCGAGGCGGCAGGGGCCCTGCGCCGCTCGCTCGTGGACCTCGCGCTCGAGGGCTTCTCGGGCGAAGAGGCCGCCACGCTGTTCGAAGAGCTGTCTTCGACCGAGAAGGCCTGCGCGGCAGCCAGGCTCATGATGGCTGCACGCGCGGTGGGGTTGGGCGCGCACAAAGAGGCAGGGGTCGCCGACCCTTCGCACTGGGTGGCCCGCACGACGGGCACGACCAGGCGTGACGCCAAGGACGCCTTGGAGCTCGCCCGGCGCCTCGAGACCCACCAGCGGACCAAAGAAGCGCTCTTCAAAGGCGCTGTGTCGGTGTCCCAGGCCAAGGAGATCACCAAGGTCCTCGACGAGCTGCCCGACACAGAAGAGGCGCTCGTCGCCGTCGCCTCCAGGGCCGACCTCACCACGCTTCGCGACGAGGTGCGAGAGCGCCAGGTGAGCTCGGTGCCCCCCGCAGCGCTCCACCGGCGCCAGCTGGCCGCCCGGCGCCTGCGCCACTGGCGCGACGCCCTTGGGATGGTCTGCTTCGAAGGGGCGCTCCCCCCACACACCGGGATCCCACTGCTCACCCGCATCGAGCGCGAGGCGGCACGACGCCAGCGCGCCACGAGGGGGACGACGACCCCCGAGCGCTTCGAGGCCCACGCAGCAGACGCCCTGGTCGCCCTCCTCGGCGACGGGCCGGCGGAGCCGACCAGGGGCCGAAGGACCGAGCTCGTCATCGTGTGCGACCTCTATGCGTGGAGACGAGGTCACGCCCACGACCAAGAGCCCTGCCACCTCCTCGGCGGGGGCCCGATCCCCGTCGAGAAGGCAAAGGAGCTCTCCGCCGACGCCTTCATCAAGGCGGTCCTCCACGACGGCACGGACATCCAACGGGTCCACCACCTCGGGCGCAGGTGCACAGCGCAGCTGCGCACCGCCCTCGACCTCGGCCCGGTGCCGGCGTTCTCCGGGCGCAGGTGCGCCGACTGCCAGCGCAGCTACGGGCTCGAACGAGACCACGTGGAGCCCGTCGCCCACACAGGGGTGACGTCGATCTCCAACGTCGAGGACCGCTGCTACCCCTGCCACGCGGCCAAGACCGAGCGAGACCGAAGGGCCGGGCTCTTGGCCAAGAACGCCAAGGCCCGGGGTCCCTCGCCCCCGAGCTGAGCCCCCCTGGGCGAGAGAACAGGCAGCGCCGTAGGGGCGGGGCCAGGGGGAAGACAGGTGAACGGCGGCGGGGGGATCGGCGAGAAGAACGGAGCCGCGCACAGGAGGGAGGGTCGCGCGAGGCGCGCGCGGGGCTGGTGTGCGAGATGGGCTGGCGCGGGTGGCGAGGGAGGGTCGCGCGAGGGCACGCGGAGCGCGTGCGAGGGAGGGTCGCGCGGGCGGGCGCGGGGATCGCGTGCGGAAGTTCCGCGGGGATCGCGTAGCGCGGGCAGTGAGCCTGCATGCCCTTGGGATGACGCCCGCGCACGGCGTACGCCTGTTCAGTGCTGATCGAGGCCGTCGCCGATGGCGAGCCGCGGTCGCCGGCCGGCCCAGGGCGCAGCCGCTTCGAGCTGCGCGGCAAGCCGTATGAGGGTGGCTTCGGCCCATGGAGCCCCGACGAGCTGGGTTCCGAGAGGGATGCCGTTCGGGGCCTGGGCGATGGGGAGGCTCACGGCGGGTTGGCCGGTGATGTTGTAGGCGGCCGTGAAGGCGACCATCACGAGCGCGGCGAGCGGTGGCGCGCCAGGCTGCGCATGAGCCTCGGCCAGCACCTCGCCAG
>JAJYYT010000503.1 GCA_021800645.1 Actinomycetes bacterium | reverse complement strand
GGAAGAGGTTCGGCCTCCGGCCGTCCTCCCACCGCAGCGGAACGACCACCCCCTCCTCGAGCGAGGTGGGGGTCCCCATGCGGACGCGGACCTCCCGAGTGACGAGGTCGAGGTCGCCGAGCGCGGTCAGGCCCAGCCTCACGAGATGGCTCTCGGTGTCGTCGCCTGCGGCGCTCGCGAGACGCCCGAACCAGCTCTGCCCCGTTGACAGGCGTTCGCTCACGATCTGGCGCGGCTGGTCCACGTCGACGAAGTCTCTGAGGAAGACCGCTGGCGTCCTGTCCGCGTCAGACGCTTCTCCTGCCACCATGCGCTACCGACGCTACGAGCGATGCGTGGCGACGGCTAGGGCCGAACGACCCATCAAGCACCAGGCACCGGCCCCTCACGCCGCCTTCACCGCGCCGACGAGCTTCTGGAGCGTCTCCTTCGCGTCGCCGAACAGCATCACGGTCTTGTCGTCGAAGAGCAGCGCGTTGTCGATGCCGGCGAAGCCAGGCCGCATGGAGCGCTTCAGGAACACGATGTGCTGGGCCTCGTCGGCGTGGACGATCGGCATCCCGTAGATCGGGCTACCGGGGGAGCTCACCGCCGCGGGATTGACGGTGTCGTTCGCGCCGACGACGAGCGCGACATCGGTCGTCGGCATCTCCGGGTTGGCCTCGTCCATCTCCTTCAGCTCGTCGTAGGGCACGTTCGCCTCTGCCAGGAGCACGTTCATGTGGCCGGGCATCCGGCCCGCGACGGGATGGATCGCGTAGAAGACGTCCACCCCTCTCGAGGTCAGTTCGTCGGCGAGCTCCTTCACCACGTGCTGGGCCTGGGCGACGGCGAGCCCGTAGCCGGGGATGATCGCGACCTTCCTGGCGTAGGCGAGGAGCACGCCCACGTCCTCGGGGGTCGCGGTCTTGACGGACTTCCCGTCGAGCCCTTCCGTGGTCCCGGTCGCGGTGACGACCGCGCCGAACGCGCTGAAGAGGATGTTCGGGAGCGATCGCCCCATCGCCTTGCTCATGAGACGGGTGAGCAGCGTGCCGGACGCGCCGACGAGCGTGCCGGCGACGATGAGGAGCGGGTTCCCGAGGGTGAAGCCCGACGCGGCGACCGCGAGGCCCGTGAACGCGTTGAGCAGGGAGATGAGCACCGGCACGTCCGCGCCGCCGATGGGCAGGGTGAACACCACACCGAGGACGAGCGAGAGCCCGAGGACCCCGAACGCGTAGGCCACCGAACCGGTGACGACCCCCGTCACGAACAACGCGACGATCCCCGCCCCCACCAGCGCGTTGATGGGCTGCTGGGCAGGGTAGACGATCGGACGCGTCGCCATGAGCTCCTGCAGCTTGGCGAACGAGATCGCGCTCCCGGCAAACGAGACGCAGCCGATGAGGACGCCGAGCAGCGCCTCGACGATCACGTACGTCGCCGGGCTCACGCCGGCCGAGTGGACGTGCAAGAGCTCGGTGACCGAGATCAGCGCCGCCGCTCCGCCTCCCACGCCGTTGAAGATGGCGACCATCTGAGGCATCGCGGTCATCTTCACGAGGCGAGCGGCCGGCACGGCCACCGCCGTGCCCAGCGCCATCGCGCCCAGGGCGAGCCCGAGGTTGCGCGCGGAGTGGTTCACCGTTCCCGCGGAGAAGGTCATGCCGACCGCGACCAGCGCAGCCGCGGCTCCGAGGAGGTTGCCCGGGCGCGCGTGACGAGGCGAGCTCAGCCCCTTGAGCGCCAGGACGAAGCCGATGATGGCGACCAGGAAGACGGCAGATCGCCAGGTCGACAGCGGGAACGACACCGCGGTGTAGCCGAGGATCACGAAGAGCCGTCCTCCCGCTCCTGGGATGCGGCCGGTGACGCCGGCGCCGGCGAGCGCTCGGGCTTCGCACGGAACATCTCGAGCATCCGGTCGGTCACGACGAAGCCGCCGACGATGTTGAGCGTCGCGAGGAACACCGTGACGAAGCCGAGGACGAGCTGCGCGGTGCCGGTCGCCTCCCCCATGATGAACAGGGCTCCGACGAGGACGATCCCGTGGATCGCGTTCGACCCGGACATGAGGGGCGTGTGCAGGATGCTCGGGACCTTCGAGATCACCTCGTACCCGACGAAGGCAGCGAGCACGAAGATGGTGAGGTACCAGACGATGCCCGTCATGGTTCGCCCCCGAGCAGCTCGGCGGTCCGGGCGTGCTCTGGCCTCCCGTCCCGCAGGACGCACGTGCCGGCCACGATCTCGTCGTCCCAGTTGGGCGCCACTGCACCGTCGGAGGAGAGCAGGGCGAGGATGTTGGCGACGTTGCGCGCGTAGAGCGCGCTGGCATGGGTCGGCATGCCCGACGGAGGGTTCGACATCCCCACGACCGTGGTGCCGCTCACCACCACGTCGCTGCCGCGCTCGGTGACCTCGCAGTTGCCGCCGGAGTCCGCCGCCATGTCGACCACGACCGCACCCGTCGCCATCCCTTCGACCATCTCTCTGGTCACGAGGATCGGAGCGGGTCGCCCCGGCACGGCTGCCGTGGTGACGACGGCGTCCGCTCTCGTCACCTCGTCGGAAAGCGCACGTTGCTGAGCGGCGAGCTCCTCGGGCGTGAGCTCGCGTGCGTACCCCCCGGCGCCTTCCGCGCTGACCCCGAGGTCCACGAAGGTGGCGCCCAGGCTCTCCGCCTCCTCCTTCGCCGCAGCTCGCACG
>JAJYYT010000502.1 GCA_021800645.1 Actinomycetes bacterium | reverse complement strand
CCCCGGTCACCTCGCCGACCTCGCCGGCTACTCCCCCGACTTCTCGCTGGCCCAGAAGCGGGAGCTGCTCGAGACCATCGACGTCGTCGAGCGTCTGAGCAAGCTCATCGCGTGGACCAAGGAGACCCTGGGGGAGGTCGAGCTCAAGGACCGCATCCGCACCGAGGTCGCCGAGGGCATGCAGAAGAGCCAGCGCGAGTACATCCTCCGCCAGCAGCTCGAGGCCATCAAGAAGGAGCTGGGCGAGGGTGGAGACGACGTGGTCTCGACGTACCGCAGGCGCCTCGCCGAGGCCGGCATGCCCGAGAAGGTCGCCGCCGAGGTGTCGCGCGAGATCGACCGCCTGGACCGGACCAGCGAGCAGAGCCCCGAGCACGGCTGGATCCGCACCTACCTGGACTGGATGCTCGACATCCCCTGGAGCGCGCGGTCCGACGACAACTTCGACCTGGCCGCGGCCCGTGAGGTCCTGGACCACGACCACACCGGGCTCGAGGACGTCAAGGACCGCATCATCGAGTTCCTCGCCGTGCGCAAGCTGCGCCAGGAGCGCGGTCTCGACGTGGTCGGCGGTCGCGGCTCGGGCGCCATCATCACGCTGGTGGGGCCCCCCGGGGTGGGCAAGACCTCGCTCGGGGAGTCGGTGGCGCGGGCGCTGGGCCGCAAGTTCGCGCGCATGTCGCTGGGCGGCATCCGCGACGAGGCGGACATCCGCGGCTTCCGGCGCACCTACGTCGGCGCCCAGCCGGGGCGCATCGTCCGCGCCCTCAAGGAGGCGGGCACCAAGAACCCGGTGATCATGCTGGACGAGATCGACAAGGTCGGCGCCGACTGGCGCGGGGACCCCTCCGCCGCCCTCCTCGAGGTCCTCGACCCGGCGCAGAACACCACCTTCCGCGACCACTACCTGGAGGTGGACCTCGACCTCTCCGAGGTGCTCTTCATCCCCACCGCCAACGTTGCGGAGACGATCCCGGCGCCCCTTCTCGACCGGATGGAGCTGATCCGTCTGGATGGATACACGGAGCAGGAGAAGCTGGCCATCGCCCGCGACCACCTGCTGCCCCGCCAGGTGGCCCAGGCGGGGCTGGCGGAGGAGGAGCTCCAGCTCACCGACGCCGCCATCCTCAAGGTCATCACCGATCACACCCGCGAGGCCGGCGTGCGCAACCTGGAGCGCGAGCTCGGCCGGATCACCCGCAAGGTGGCGACGCGCGTCGCCACCCTGGCGGCCGCCACCCCGGTGGTGGTGGGCCCGGAGCAGGTTCGCGACTACCTCGGCAAGGCCAAGTACGACAACGAGGTCGCCGAGCGCACCGCGGTGCCGGGGGTCGCCACCGGCCTCGCCGTGACCGGTGTGGGCGGGGACGTCCTCTTCGTCGAGGCGACCACCGGCGGCACCGACGGGAGCCTCACGCTCACGGGGCAGCTCGGGGAGGTGATGAAGGAGTCGGCGCAGATCGCCCTCTCCTACGTGCGTTCCCACGCGGAACGGCTCGGCATCGATCCCGCGGCGACCGCCAGGGGCTTCCACATCCACGTCCCCGAGGGCGCCGTCCCCAAGGACGGTCCATCCGCCGGCGTCACCATGACCACGGCGATGGTCAGCCTGCTCACCGGCCGTCCGGTGCGGAGCAGCGTGGGGATGACCGGCGAGGTCACCCTGCAGGGGCTGGTCCTCCCCATCGGCGGGGTCAAGCAGAAGGTGCTGGCCGCCCACCGCATGGGCCTCACCGAGGTCATCCTCCCCCGGCGCAACGAGAAGGACCTCGACGACGTCCCGGAGTCGGTGCGCGACGCGGTCACCTTCCACCTGGCCGGCAGCGTCGACGACGTGCTCGCGGTGGCGCTCGAGCCCAAGCCCGCGGCCAGCGGTGGAGGGGCAGCGGGGCACGAGCCCATGGCGGCCTCGGCGCGCTGACCCCTCCTCCCCGCCTCCGCGGCCACGCGGCACGGTCCTCGCCTCCCGACCGTCCGGGTGCGCCGGGCCGGCCCCACCGCCGCCGCCGCGGGGCCATCGCCGGACCGACCCTACTCTCGCGGATAGGCGAATGGACCAGCTCGACGACCCCGGTCAGCGGGAGATCGACAACGTCATCGGGAGCCTCAGAGCCGACGCGCGCGACATCCGCGTGTTCTTCCCGGTGCTGGCGGCGAAGCTCGCCGCCTCGCTGCCCGAGGCCGTGGACCTGGAGCGTGGAGGCAACCCCTTCCGGCGGCGGCGCCCGGTGCGCCGGATCACGGTCCGGCTGGACGACGACCTCCTCGACGCGGAGCTGACCCCCGCGGGCCTGGTCTGCCGGGACACCCGCTTCAGCAGCGGCATCTCCCAGGAGGTGGACCTCGAGAGCTGGATGCGGGTGCTGCTCTCGGCCCTGCGCCGCAGGGCGAGGACGGCGGCCGAGGCAAGCGAGGCGCTTCGCTTCCTGGTCACGTGAGCCCGCGCCGGCCGGTGCGCGATCGCGCTCCGAACCCGGGCCGGCGCCCCCAAGATGTTGTGGTGGAAGCCGGCGCACCCACCAGATGGCGGCCGAGCCCCCGAGGTGCTCTGATACCATCCGCCAATGGGAGACGCGAGGTTCCGGGACCGTGAGGGCGGGGGGAGGCGGGGGCATGGAGGTTGAGCTGGGGCGTTCCAAGCGCGCCCGCCGGGCCTATGGCTCGACGAGGTCGCGCTGGTCCCCGGGCGCGTGAC
>JAJYYT010000501.1 GCA_021800645.1 Actinomycetes bacterium | reverse complement strand
GAACCCGGCGCCGGTCACGGTGACCCACGGCGCACCCCGCTGCGACGCGCTGCCCCTGTGCCATTGGTCCGCGGGATTTGCCTTGTTCGCGAGAATGAGGTTGAGCTCGAGCCACAGGTGGCCAAGGAGCTCCGGGATCACCAGCGCGGCGACCTCCAGTGGGTCATGGACAAAATCGGAGCGCTTGCCGACGACCCCCATCCGCCGGGCTGCGAGAAGCTCGCTGGGACGATGAACGCGTGGCGCATCCGCTCGGGAAACTTCCGAGTCGTCTACGTGGTCGACGACCGTGGCGAGCTCGTGACGATCACCTGGTCGGTCACCGGCGAGAGATCGACAGAAGGAGTCGGTCACCGGCGAGAGATCGACAGAAGGAGATGAGCACGATGCTGGCGACGGTGACCGAGGCAAAGGCGCGGCTCGGCGTCAGGGGCTACGTTCGTTCGCCGTGGCTGGTCATCACCGTGCTGCCTCCATCTTGGGCACGACAGGGGGCCAGTGGTCTGGCGTGCCGTGCTGGTGCGCACGGGGGGACCCTGGGCGGGAGCCCGAAAGGCACCGGTAGAGCGCGGCGCCGACGACCACGGCGAGCACCACCACGAGGAGCTTCCTCACCCGAGCCACCCTACCGGTGGACGCCGCGCCCGCAGCCCCGGGGAGCGGAGCTGTACCGTCTTGCCGCCTTGACAACGGGCGCGCGACCTGGGAGCATCGTGACGTGCAATTCCTCTCGGGGCTGCTGCTGACCTAGAGCGGGCGCCACATCGCGCTCGCTCGCACCTCCTGGGCCGTCATGGTCGGGAGGTTTTTTCGTTAAGCGGTCCCGGCTCGACGATCGGTTCGAGGACGAAGACGAAGGAGACGACGGAGGCTCGCATGACCACCCGCCAGATGCCCTACCACCACTACCGGACAGCGATCCCCCTCGTCCTCCACGACCGGACGTGGCCGGACCGGCGGACGACGGCAGCCCCGCGCTGGGCGAGCGTCGACCTGCGAGACGGGAACCAGGCGCTCGTGGACCCGATGGACCCACAGCGAAAGCTCGCGCTGTTCAAGACCCTCGTGGAGGTCGGCTTCAAGGAGATCGAGGTCGGGTTCCCCTCGGCCTCGCAGACGGACTTCGAGTTCCAGCGCAAGATCATCGAGGAGCAGCTCGTCCCCGACGACGTCGAGATCCAGGTGCTCGTGCAGTGCCGAGACGAGCTCATCGAGCGCACGTTCGCGTCGCTCGAGGGCGCGAGGCGCGCGGTCGTGCATTTCTACAACTCGACCTCCACCCTGCAGCGGCGCGTCGTCTTCGGCCAGGACAAGGCCGGCATCGTGGACATCGCCCTGCACGCCGCCCGGATGTGCCGGAAGCTGGAGGCGTCCGTTCCCGGCACCGAGGTCCGCTACGAGTACTCGCCCGAGAGCTTCACCGGCACCGAGCCGGAGTTCGCCGTCGAGATCGTAGAAGCCGTCATGGACGTCATCGAGCCGACTCCCGACAAGCCGATGATCGTGAACCTGCCCGCGACCGTCGAGATGTACGGGCCTCACGTCTACGCAGACGTCATCGAGTGGTTCGGCCGCACGATCCGCGACCGTGAGAGCATCGTCTTGAGCGTCCACCCCCACAACGACCGCGGCACCGCCGTCGCCGCCGCGGAGCTCGCGGTGCTGGCAGGAGCCGAGCGCGTGGAGGGCACGCTCTTCGGCAACGGCGAGCGGACCGGGAACGTCGACATCGTCACCCTCGCGATGAACCTGTTCTCCCAGGGCGTGGACCCCGGCCTCGACTTCTCCGACATCGAGAAGGTCCGCCGCGTCGCCGAGCACTCGACCCGCATGCCGGTGCATCCGCGCCACCCGTACGCGGGCGACCTCGTCTACACGGCGTTCTCCGGGTCGCACCAGGACGCGATCCGGAAAGGCATGGCCGCGATCGGCGACGACTACGACCTGTGGGAGGTTCCCTACCTGCCGATCGACCCGAAGCACACGGGCCGGACGTACGAGGCGATCATCCGCGTGAACAGCCAGTCGGGCAAGGGCGGTGTCGCGTACCTCATGGACACCGAGCACGGGCTCGACCTGCCTCGACGCCTCCAGATCGAGTTCTCGCGCCAGGTGCAGGCAGTGACCGAGGCGTCGGGGACCGAGATCCGCCCGGCAGAGCTGTGGGAGGTCTTCTGCGGCACGTACCTGCCCGACGACGCAGGCATCCGCCTGGTCGGTAACGAGGTCACCACCGGTGCCGGGCGCACGACCGTGGTCGCGCAGCTGCTCGTCGACGGCGTCCACCGCACGGTGCGCGGCGAGGGGAACGGCCCGATCGACGCGCTCGTCGCAGGGCTGCGCGCCGGGCTGGGCATCACCTTCGAGGTCCGCGACTACAGCGAGCACGCGCTCACCTCGGGCAGCGGAGCCTCGGCCGTCGCCTACGTGGAGGCCGAAGGTCCGGAGGGCGAGACCTGGTGGGGGGTCGGGATGGACTCTTCGATCCTCGACGCGTCGCTCGCGGCCGTCGTCAGCGCTGCGAACCGGGCGCCGGCGTCCTCGCGGCCGTCGGCGTCGGCCCCGCCGCGTCGGTAGCGGTCGCCTCGGTAGCGGTCACCGAGGGCATCCAGGAGGGACGCGCCGCCTCGTACGCGCTGATGTCCGCCTCGTGGCGCAAGGTGAGCCCGATGTCGTCCCATCCGTGCAGCAGGCGC
>JAJYYT010000500.1 GCA_021800645.1 Actinomycetes bacterium | reverse complement strand
CTCGCTCCCCGGCGTGAGCTGACCCTTGAGCTCCGCGTCGAGCGGGAGGTTGAACGTCTCGTAGTTCTCGAGGTCCATCAGCTGCACCTCGGTGTCGGTCATCGAGAGGACCTGGGCCTGGCGTTTCCCGATCATCGGCACCTGGACCTTGTGCTTGACCGGGAAGACCACGCTGCGCTTCGAGCCGTCGAACAGGCCGACCGCATCGATCCGGGCCTTCGCTTCTCCGTGCTTCCCTGGTTTCGAGGTCTGGATGCTGATGATGCGGCACGGCTCCTCGTCGATCAACATGTAGCGCCCTTCCTTGAGCTCTCGAACTTCTTGCTGCGTCCAGGCCATCGGAACCGATCCTCGAGGGCCCGGGGAGAGCTGGGGTGGGATAAGAGTTGCCCCGGAAGCCGTCTCGCTCCGCGAGGCCCTGCGCGCGCGAGGGTTTATCGGACCCGACCGGCATCCAACCGGCGGCGATCCCCGTCGAACCCCATGGCTCCTGCACCCTCCGAGTACGACCCCGGGCGCCGGGAGGCCGAGGTGGACCAGTTCTGGAGGTCCCGAGGTCTGCCGCGGCCGGGCGGGATCTCGGGACCCCCGGACGGGCCGATCCTCCACGCCTTCGAAGGGGCGCTCGTCGCCCGGGAGGGACCCGCGGCCGCGGCGTTCCGGGCCGTGGCGGCCGACGTCGACACGCGATACCTCGCGCTCGTGGGCCGACGCGGCGTGGGTACCCTGCGCTTCGAAAGGGATCCCGGCGGAGCGACCGAGCCCGTCGAAGCCCCGTTGCTGAGGAAGCTCGTGGTCTGGACGGGCGGAGCGGGACCCGAGCCCTGGGAGTCCGGGGCCCGCGCCCGACGCATCGAGCAGATGGTCGGCCGCCTCGCCCGGCAGGGGAGCATCGTCTCGCGCGACCTGCCGCTGCGGATCTGTCCGAGCTGCGGCGTGCCGCGCGCCCCCGAACGGATCCTCTACCAGGAGGAGGAAGGGACCGCGTACGTCGTCCGGTTCGACCTCGAGCTCGACGGGCGGAACGTGGCCGCCCTGGTCTGGTCCGACGCGCCGTGGAAGCTCCTCGGGACCTGCGGGATCCTGCTTCACCCGTTCCTGCCGTACGTGGTCGTTCGGTACGGTCGGCGGGATGCCTCCGAGCTCGTTCTCACCTCCCGGTCGTCGCTCGACCGACTCCGCGAATGGATCCCCGGGGCGACCTTCGAGATCCTGGAGGAACGGCCCGGCCAGGAGTTTGCTGGTAAGCCCTACCAGTACCCCTTGCGGCACGAATTCCCGATGGGCGGAACGCTGACGCCCCCGGGCGGGACGGTCATCGCGGTCCCGGACGTCACGGACACGGGAACGGGCATCGTCCCCCTGGTGCCCGGGCACGGAGCTACGGACGCGGCGCTCGCGGCGGCCCACGGCATCCCGGGATGGCCCCTGCTCACCCGGCGGGGACAGCTCGACGTCACGCTGATCCACAAGTACGCGGGCCTCGACCTTCGGACCGCGAACGAGTTCATCGTCCGCGACCTCGCCGAGAGCAGCGCGATCTTCGCCCAGCTCACGGTCCGTCGGGGGGTCCCGCACTGTCTGGTGTGCGGCACCGCCTTGATCTGGATGCCCGGCCGGGCCTGGTGCCTCGAGCCGGGTCGCCTTCCTCCCGAGGACGTCGCGCTCTATGCCCGGCTCTTGCCGAACGCACCGGCGCTGCCCCAGGTGGAGGTGGCCCCGTGGCCGGTCAGCGAGACGACCACGAGCGAGGAGGCGGACGCGGTCGCGCTGCTCGAGTGCGCGCAGTGCGAGCGGCTCGATGCGCTTGACGGACCGGCCCAGTGTCGGTGCGGCGGGAAGATGTTCCCGGTCCGCCGTCGGCTCACCGCCTCGCTGGCCGCCGCGCTCGGTGCCTGGGCGCGGTTCGATCCGTTCCCTCCGTCCGATTCCGCCCGGCTCTATGTCGGGCAGCGTCGCCGTATCCCGGGCACGATCCACCATCTCGTCGGGATCTCGTCGGTCGTAGGACCGGTCTCGAACGTGGGGTTGACGGTGCTGCCGCCCCTGCCCCCGCTCGACCTCGCGGCGCTCGCCGAGCGGTACGGGGCGGACGCCGTGCGCTCCGCGCTCGTCCGGACCGAGGCGACGGAGTCCAGCGCGGCGTCGTTCGAAGAGCGATGCCGCCAGGAAGCGCGTCGGCTCGGCCGTCTCGCCGCGCTCGGCGAGGAGCTCCTCGCCGCGGCCGACCCCGCGATGCTGTCGTCGTTCGCCCAGCCGGTCGTCGGCGCCCTCGGAGGGCTGGAGCCGGAGGATCGGGCGCTCCTCGCCCGCTGGGAACAGGTACGGGTCCGCGCGATCGCGGACTTCGACCGAGTCGACGCCGGGGCCGCGCACCGCCGGGTCTTCCATTTTCTCGAGACCGACCTCGCGATGTACCGCCAGTGGGTGCGTCCCCGCCTCGCGCTCGCGGGCTCCCCCCCGACCAAGCAGGCGGCGCTCCGCGCCCTCATCCACCTACTACGGACCGCGGTCGCGCTGCTCGGTCCGATCCTCCCGGTCCTCGCGGAATCGATCCACCGTCGGCTCGTGCAGGACCGGGTCTCGCTCTTCGAGACCACCCTCGGGCCGGCGGAGCCGGCGCTCCTGAACGAGGACCTGATCGCCGCGTGGGACCGCTGGCGCTCGGTCGTGGCCGCGCTCGCCGAGTTCCGCCGAG
>JAJYYT010000499.1 GCA_021800645.1 Actinomycetes bacterium | reverse complement strand
GCTCCGCACAGCAGGTCCGCGAGCTCGGCCGCGAACAGGCCCACGTCGGTCACGATCCCGAGAGCCTGCCTGCTCCCCCGGTCGGTCAGCTTGGTGACCACCGCCTGGTTGATGTCCACGCAAAACGTCTCGACCGACGCCGGGAGGATGTTCCCGGTAGCAATGGCATGGAGGGTCGAGGCGAGCATGAGCGCAACGCCGATGCCTCCGGGAGTGCCCCCGCCCGCGCCTGGCCTGTCCACCACCCCCTCGCGCATCGCGTCGGCAGCGGCCACCGTGTCGCTGATCACGTCGGGAAGGGGGCCGTCGTCGCGCACCGACCCCCCGAGGACGAACGGAACGCCCGCGCGCACGCACTCGTACATGACCCCGCTCTTCAGCCATCCCGCTTCGACCGCTGCCCGGATCGAGCCGAAACGCCTCACTGCGTTGATCACACGCAAGTGGTTCGAATGCCCGTGCTCGCCCGGCTCGCCCCCGCCCAAGGGCACGCCGAGCGACGTGCCGAGGACAGCCGACTCGATGTCGTGGGTCGCGAACCCGTTGCCTGCGAAGAGAACCTGGATCCACCCTTCGCGTACGAGCGCGGCGACGGCGGGTGCCGCCCCGGTGTGCACGACTGCCGGCCCGCACACCGCCAGCACCCCGCGCCGGGAGGCGCCCCCGCCGGGCTCCCGTGCCCGGCGCATGCTCGCCGCAACCCGCTCGACGCTCAGGCCCTTGGGCTTCTCGGAAGAGACCTCCGAGGTCATGAATGCGAACTCCCCCGCAACCGCATCGCGGGCCGGGCGCTCCACCCTGACCCCGTGGAGGCCCACGACCACGCGGTCGCCCTTCCTCGCCTTGTGCATCGGAACCGTCGAGGCCCGATCGCCGTCGCCGCTCACGACGATCGCGCAGTCCATCTCCGGACGCTCGGCCTCGATCCAATGGCCATCCAACCGCACAGAGGTCACCAAGTTCGTCGTGGAGTAGAAACTTTCCGGCAGCACGCCGTCGACCTCGACCAGCGCGATCTCGGCGTCCGACGCGTCCTCGCGGTTCACCCCGTGCACGTGCAGGCGTTCGAGAAGGGACGCGAGGGATTCCTCGTCGCGCGCCGCCACCTCGAGCCGCACATGGCTCTGGTCGCGGCTCGTCGTACCCACGTCCAGCTCGAGTATCCGGTAACCGGCCCCCGCGTCGACGATCATGTCGAGGACCTTGGCCAGGACCAGCGAGTCGACGACATGCCCGTCGAGCCTCACTACCTCGCTCGCGGGCAACATTCGCGCGTTGTGTGCCATCACACCGCTCCCCTCGCGCCCTTCCGGGACGCCTTGGTCGCGGCCGCGGGCTGACCGCCTCCCGCTCCGCCGCCCGATCCCGTGCCCCCGGACATAGGCGCGAAACCCTGCCGGACGGTGTTCTCCGAGACGACCTGAGGATCGCAGAACTGGAGCAGGTAGTCCGGGCCGCCCGCCTTCGATCCGACCCCCGACATGCCCGACCCGCCGAACGGCTGGCGTCCCACTACGGCACCTGTGATCGTGCGGTTCACGTAGACGTTGCCGGCGCGCACCCCCGACGTGAAGAGCCTGGCGTGATCCCTGGAACGGGTCAGGATCCCCGCGGTCAAGGCGTAGTCGGGCTCGTTCACGAGCTCCACCGCCTCCTCGACGGTCCCCACCGAGAAGACCGCCAGGATGGGCCCGAACAGCTCGTCGTGCGCCAGCCACGACGCGGGGTCGACTTCGTCGACCACGACCGGGCCGACGAACCAGCCCTTGTCCGGCACGTCATCCTGAGCCACGAGCACCCTGCCCGCTTCGCCGGCCCGGGCGGCGGCAGCGGTGAGCCGGGCGTGGGCGTCCGAGTCGATCACCGGCCCCATCTGGCTTCCGGGGCGGCGAGGAGGACCCAGGACGAGGGACCGCACAGCGTCCACCACCCGGCGAACCGCAGCGTCGTGGATGGCGCCGACGCAGATCATCCGGCTGGCGGCCGAGCACTTCTGGCCGGCGAAGCCGAAGGCCGAGGACACGACGGCGGGGACGACCTCGTCGAGGTCGGCGTCCGCGTCGACGACTATGGCGTTCTTGCCGCCGAGCTCGGCGATCACTCGCGGGATGGAGCGGCGTCCTGGTTGGGGCTCCGCTGCCGCACGGACGATCGACAGCCCGACCTCGCGGCTTCCGGTGAAGGCGATCAGATCGACACGGGGATCAGCCACGAGGGGAGCGCCGGCGTGCTCGCAGAGGCCTGGAACGAACTGCAGAACGCCCGGCGGCAGCCCCGCCTCGTGCAGCGCCGAGACGAGCTCTGCCGCGACGACAGGTGACTGCTCTGCAGGCTTGAGCACAACAGTGTTGCCTGCGGCGAGCGCGGCCGTGGTCATCCCCGCCGCGATCGCGAGCGGGAAGTTCCACGGGGCCACGACGGCAGCCACCCCCCTCCCGCGATAGCGCAGGACGTTCTCCTCGCCGGGTGGGGACTGAACCTCGCCTCCGCTCTCCATGGCCAGCATCCGGCGCGAGTAGTACTCGCAGTAGTCGATCGCCTCGCAGACGTCGGCGTCGGCGTCCGCCCAGCCCTTTCCGACCTCGCGGACCTGGAGCGCCGCCAGCTCGAAGCGGCGCTTCCTCATCACCTCGGCCGCTCGGAAGAGCACCTTCGCCCGCTCCAGGACCGGTGCATCGCGCCACGCGGGCACGGCAGCAAGCG
>JAJYYT010000498.1 GCA_021800645.1 Actinomycetes bacterium | reverse complement strand
GGCGGGCGACCTCGCCGGCGGGCTCGTCGGGATCGTCGGGCTCGGAGCGAGCCTCGCCGGCGTGCCGTCGGGCGGGCGCAGGACCGAGGCGCTCGTGCGCGCGGGATCGCTGCCCGCACCACCAAGACGCGTCCTTCCGCCGCGCGCTCCCCGGCGCGAGCGGCAGGTCGTCCGGCGCGACTCGCAGGGAACCCGACGACCCGCACGCTGCACGCCAGGGACGGCGAGTACCCGCTCGCGCAGAGGAGCTTCCTCGTCGCTCCTGCGATGGTGGTCGGCCTCGTCTCTCCGCACGTCGGAGGCTCCTCGGGCATGGCCCAGGTGAAGGTCCGCAGCGCGCCGGTCGCGCTCGTCGAAGACATCGGCCCGCTCGTCGGATCCTCGCTCGCCGGCGAGCCGGTGCACCTGTCGGCAGCAGAGGCGTGGCAGTCGACGGCGATCGTCGGGAGTCCTGGCTCGGGGAAGACCGGGCTCGTCCAAAGCCTGTTCGCCTGGCACTGCCTGGAGCGCGTCGCGCCCTCGGGGAAGCCCGGCCGCCCGGGGGACAAGTGCGCGCTCGTCTGCTTCGAGCACAAAGGCGAAGAGGGCGTGGCCGGCTACCGCCGCTGGGCGGAGACGATCGGCGACGACCTCCTCGTCGTCGAGCTCGCGAACCCGGACACCCCGGCCATCGACCTGTTCAACGACCCGTCGATGTCGGCGGCCGAGCGGGCGGAGAGCTTCGTCTCTGCGATGCGCTACGCCTACGAAGACGGCGCCATCCAAGGCCGCTCCACCGAAGTCCTGAACGTCGTGCTCACCGCCGCGCTCGCCTGCCCGGAGGAGGTCGCGATGACGACCCGCGACGTCGTCGACCCCCCGTCGTTCGTCTCGATCGCCCACATCCTCCTCGGCTCGCGCGACGACGCCAAGGGGGTCGCTTTGGCCGCGCAGATGGGGCGCTGGGCGGCCGAGCACATCGACACCAGAGCCGGCGCCGAGCTGGCCCAAGCGGTGAGCCGGCTCGAGATCCTCTACGGCCAGACCGTCACCCCTTCTCAGCGGCGGAACCTGACCGAAGCCGCACGCAACAAAGTCGACGATCTCATGCGTGTACCGACGTGGTGGTCGCACTCGCGCCCGGTGCTCTCGTGGTCACAGATCCTCTCTTCGCACGCGGCCGTGGTGCTGAACGCCGGCTCGACGCGCGACGGCCGGCTCGTCGACGAGACCACCGGGAGGATCGTCTCTTCGATGCTCGCCTGGAGCCTCGAAGACGCGATCAAGCGCACCTGTTCGGGATGGCAGGAGGCGGGGCGGTCGGTCGCGATCTTCGCCGACGAGTTGAGCCAGCTCGCGTGCAGCTCGTCGGAGGTCGTCGAGTGGCTGAGGAACCAGGGCCGCGGGTATGGGGTCCGCTGCTACTTCGCCACCCAGCAGCCCGAGCAGCTCGACGAGCGGCTGCGGTCGGTCCTGCTCGGCTTCGGCACGCTGTTCTGGTTCCAGCAGGCGAACGCCGGCGTCGTCGCACAGGCGGTCCAGCAGCTCTCGTTGACCGGCGAGGAGTGGACGGTGTCGGACCTCGGGAACCTGGAGGCCTTCCACGCGGTGCTGCGCACCCGTGCAGGCGGCAGGCTCCAGCCTCCGGTCGTCGTGCGCATCGCGTTCTGGGGCAACGACCCCGCGCGCTTCGCCGTCGACCAGGGCTATCCGATCGCGCCCGTAGCGGTGGCGCCGCCGGCGGTCGTCCCGGAGCTTGCGGCTGTCAGCGATCCGGCACTGGAGGACGAGTGGTAGCCGACCCGCAGGTCGTCCCGATCGAGAAGCTCGAGAGCGCGTGTACGACCCGCGGCTACCGCGGCGCCGAGCGAGCAGAGCTGTTCTGGTCCTTCGTGCACCCGGTCAGCCCCGGGCAGGTCGCGCTGAGCTGGATCTCTCGCGACTCGCTCGCACGCTACCGGGCGTCGGGGCTCGTCCACGGCGGTCCGGTGCTCCACCACGGCGTCGAAGAGGCGCGCCGCCGGGTCGTGGAGCGTCCACGCCGGCTCGCCGCCCTCGGGGCGGTCCATCTGTGGCGGACGATCACCTCCGAGCAGATCGCCGCGGTGATCGGCTCGCCCTACGTCGGCTCTCGGCGCTCGACCGACATGGAGCTCCTGTTCGAGGCCGGGCTCGTCCAGCGCGGGTTCGCCTACGCCGGGGATCGTCGCACCAGCCTGCCTCCGATCTGGCGCCCGGACATCGCCGCATGCACGGCTCACTTCGAGGACGAGCTGTCCTTCGGCGAGCGTCTCGGGGTCTACGCGGGCCAGGAGTGGTCGTTCGGCGCGCAGGCGACCTGGCACAACCTCGTCACGACCGAGCTATCGCTCAGGGTCGCCGAGTACACCCCGGTCGCGACGGTGTTCGGCGAGCTCTTGGCCGGCGCCAGGCTGCTGTTCTCGTCCGACCCGAGCCTCGCCAAGTCGAAGCGGAGCGCTGACGCCGTCTGGATCCGAGACGACGGCCTGCGCATCGTCGTCGAGTCGACGGCGACCGCCGCGGCGATCTTCAGGCGCCGGGTCGACTTCTGGATCGACGCGTTCATGGCCGACCCGGATCGCTCGAGCGTCCTGTGCGTCGTCGACATCGCCGACCCGTCCAAGCCCGACCGGGTGGCTGCGCTCGTCCGGCGTGCCATCCTCGACGCGACGCACGCCTCGCAGGACCGCGTCCACGCCCGAG
>JAJYYT010000497.1 GCA_021800645.1 Actinomycetes bacterium | reverse complement strand
ACGGGATCGTTCACGAGCCCGCCGCTCGGGGCGATGATCGGCGCGTACTTGCCCTGGCCGACCTCGCAACGGGTCAGGTCACGACAGGTCATCATGTTCGTGAGCTCGAAGGCGTCGCGGCCGCTGATCTCGACCACGCGCTCGACTCCAACATCCCAGAGCGTGACGTCGTTGAGGAGCGCCCAGTACTCGGTGATGGGGTCGTCGTAGTGACCCGGCAGGTACATGTGGTTGTAGATGTCGTAGGCATCGCAGCCGGCACGAAGCGTGGCTTCGAAGAACGGGGACTTGCGATACCACGGGCCGAAGTAGAGCGTGGTGGAGCCAACTGCATCGGTGACGGACACGGCCGCCCTCCCTTCCTCTCCTCGTCGTCTCGAGCGGCGGGGTTATGACTGAACAGTAATTCAGGATTGGGCGCTTCGGCATGTCCGATCGCGGAGCCGCCGCGCGGGCCGAAAGCGGGAGCCGCCGCCCGGCGAACGGCGCCGACCCCGAGACGGGGCTCGGTCTGCGCCTGGCTAGGAGGTGGCGAGCCGTTCCTCGATCGCGTCGAGCCGCTCCGAGTAGGCGGGCGACTGCACCTCATGGGCCCACATGACGATGGCGTCCTCGTTCACCTCGGCGTAGTAGTTCTTGCGGATCCCCGCAGGGGCGAAGCCGAACTCGTGGTACAGGGTCTGTGCCCCCACGTTCGACACCCTCACTTCGAGCGTCAGATCCTCGATGCCGTGCGAGACGGCCACCTTCGCGAGCTTGAGGAGGAGCCGCCGGCCTATCCCCTTGCGCTGCCAGTGCGGGTCGACGCCGATCGTCGTGACGTGCCCCTCCCCGGCCACCATCATGAGCCCGGCATAGCCGACGACCTCCCCGCCGACCCTCGCCACGTAGTAGGCGCGGGTGGCGCCGCCTGCTATCTCGGAGAGGTAGAGGCTGAGGGACCAGGGCGACGGGAACACCTGCTGCTCGATCGCGACGACGGCACGGAGGTGGCGCCTCTTCATCGGCACGATCTCGACGGACGTGTCGTCCGGCTCCGGCCCGCGGCGCTGAGAGGCGAACCGGAAACCCATCACCTAGAGCCCCTCGTGCATCTTCGACCAGTTGATCCTGGCGTCGGGCTCCCGCAGGTAGACCGGCTGGACCTCCATCGGGAGGGATGCTTTCCCCGCTTCGAGCGACGCCACGGCGCGCACGGAGAGGGACGCTACCGGAGGAGCTGCAAGCTCGGGACCGGCGACGGCCACCCGCGGGTCGAAGAGCCCGGAGTAGCGCCTTGCTCCGTCGCCGCCCACGATCACGCTCTCGCCGCCCGCCGCGAGCGCAGCGAGCGCGCTCGCCGCCTCCCCGGCCGGGGAGAGCCGCGGTTCGGAAAGCGCCTCGCCCGGGCGACCGAGCGCCCAGGCGACTTCGCCCCGGCGCAGGTCCACCATCGGCGCGACCACCGCCGTGCCGTTCGAGGCCGCTGTCATCGCGGCGTGCAGGATCTCGAGGCTCGTGAGGCCGACGAGCGGCACGCCGAGGGCCACGGCGAAGCCCTTGGCTGCGGCAAGGCCGACCCTGATGCCCGTGAAGAGCCCTGGACCGACGTCGACCGCGACGCCGCCGACGTCCCCGAGCGTCACGCCCGCCAGCCTGCAGGCCTCCTCGACCAGCGGGTGCAGTGTCTCCGCGTGGCGGCGCCCTGCCCGGGTGGCGAGGACAACGAGCGGGCCGGTCTCGTCAGCGAGAGCGACGCCGACGTCGAGTGAGGCGGTCTCGATTGCGAGGGCGATCATCCCTGACCTCCACCGCCCTCGTCGGTCGGTCCGGTCCCCTCTTCCGCGGCCGGTCCGGTGCCGTCCTCCGCGGCGGCGGCGCCTTCCTTCCTGGCCGGTCCGGTGCCGTCCTCCGCGCCCGCGGCGGCGGCGCCAGCGAGCGCCGTGCTCCTCCCCTCCCACTCGCCCGACGGCCGGAAGGAGAAGGTCCGCAGGTCCGGCGACTCGCCGCTCTCGATCTCGACGGTGAGTGCCCGTCCGCCGAAGATCGGCTCGGCCGCTTCGCCCCACTCGATGACGAGGGCGGAGCTGCCCTCCTCGACCTCCTCGTCGAGGGCGAGCTGCTCTATCTCCGCCATGCGTTCGAGCCGCCACAGGTCCGCGTGGACGAGGGGCACCCGGCCGCGGTACACGTGGCTCAGCGTGAACGTCGGGCTCGTCACGTCGCCTTCGAAGCCGAGCCCCCGAGCGAGCCCGCGCACGAACGTCGTCTTCCCGGCGCCGAGGGGACCGATGAGCAGCACGACGTCGCCCTGCTCGAGCAGTCGTCCGACGGCGGCCCCGAGCCGCTCGGTCTCCTCGGCCGAACGCGTGGCGCAGCGCACGACAAGAGCGCCTCTCGGGCCGGAGCCCGCGGTCACGCCGGAGCCCCGCCGGACGTGGCGAGAGCGAGCTTCGCCCGGACGAGATCGGCCCTCAGCTCGGCGACGACGACCCCTCCGCCGCGGAGCGCGGCGGAGGGGTGGAAAGTCGGCACGAGCAGGGCGTCGCCGAAGGGATACGTCCTTCCCCTGAGGCGTGTGACACCCTCGGTCCGCCCGAGCAGAGCCCGGGCGGCGAAGTTCCCGAGGGTCACGACCACTTTGGGGGCGACGAGGGCGATCTGCGAGTCGAGCCAGTGCCTGCAGGCGGCCACCTCGCCCGGGAGCGGGTCGCGGTTCCCTGGCGGC
>JAJYYT010000496.1 GCA_021800645.1 Actinomycetes bacterium | reverse complement strand
GCCGCCCTCCTGCCGTTCGCCGAGGACGAGGAGTTCACGTTCGTCGACCTCGGTGCCGGGACCGGTGCCGCCGCTCGGGCGATCCTGGACCACTACAGCGCCTCGAACGCGATCCTCGCCGACTTCTCTCCCCAGATGATGGAAGAGGGCCGGCGCGCCCTCGCCGCGTACGGCGGTCGGTACACCTACGTGGAGATCGACCTCGCAGCGGGTCGCTGGCCGGAGGCCATCCCGCACGACGCCGCCGCCATCGTCAGCTCGCTGTGCGTGCACCACCTTCCCGACGAAGGCAAGCAGGCGCTGTTCCGCGGGATCATCGAGCACCTGGCGCCCGCTGCCTGGTACTTCAATTACGACCCCGTGACCACGGACGACCCGGTGATCGAAGAGGCCTGGCAACGCGCCGGCGACCGCCTCGATCCCGAAGCAGCGGCCAAACGCGCGAGCCGCACCCCCGAGGAGCAGCGCCGGTACGAGAACCACGTCCGCCACATGTCGCCGCTCGACCTCCAGCTCGGCTTCCTGCGAGCTGCGGGCTTCGAGGCCGTCGATGTGTACTGGAAGGAGCTGGACCACGTGATCTACGGCGGTCGGCGGCCTGAGCCGCGCGGGAGCTGAGCGGCGGCCCGAGCCGCTCGGGAGCTGAGAGCAGCAGGTCTGCCGCAGCCGGACCGCCTACCTCCGGTCGCCGACCATCCCCCGCTCGGGCTCGGAAGTGCTCGGGGCGGTCCGGTAGGGTGGGAACCGTGGCAACGCGAAAGCTCGTGAAGCCGGTCGCCGCGGCCTTCGGGATCCTCGGGACGATGGCGAGCATCTGGTGGTTCGCCCTCCGACCCCGCCGCAAGCACGAGCGCTGACGGCGCCGGGCGGGGATTGGACGCCCAGCCGAGGTCGCCCGCCGCACCGAGGTCGCCTACCGCAAGGATGACGCCCGGCCGAGGTCGCCCGCCGCACCGAGGTCGCCCGCCGTGCCGAGGTCGCCCGCCGTGCCGAGGTCGCCCGCCGTGCCGAGGTCGCCCGCCGTGCCAGGTCGCCGTGCCAAGTCGCCGCCCGCCGTGAGGCCGCGAGCACTACTGCTGCGAACCGGCCTCGACCTCCAGTTCGATCCTGACTTTGTTGCCGACCACGATCGCGCCTCCGTCGAGCACGCCGTTGAACGAGACGCCGAAGTCCCGGCGGTCGATCTCGGTCGACGCAGAGAAGGCGAGCACCTCGGACCCCGGCTGCATGCCCGGGCCGGCGCCGTGGTACTCGACGTCGAACACGACCGGCTTGGTGACGCCACGGATCGTGAGGTCCGCCGCCAGCTTCCACTCGGAGCCGCTCACCCGGGTGAGGCCGGTGCTCTTCAGCGTGAGCTTCGGGTGATTGGGGGCGTCGAGGAAGTCGTTGGTCCGGAGGTGGTCGTCGCGCATCTGGGTGCCGGTGTCGATGCTCGCGGTCTCCGCCTCCGCCTCGACCGTGGACTGCTCCAGGGGGTCGGCGATCACGATGGTGCCGTCGAACTTGGTGAAGCGCCCCCGCACCTTCGTGCCGATCAGGTGCCGGGCCACGAAACCGACCTCGGTGTGCGCCGGGTCGATCACGTAGGTCCCGGGGGTGGGGAGCTTCACGGTGGTGGTCTCGAGCTGGGTCATGGTGCTCTCCTTGATCGTCGTGGTCGTGCGGCCCGTCGGGCCCTCTGAGCAGTATAACTGACTACTCAGATATATGTCAACATCTGACTGAGTAGGAAGACTAGCATGGCGTCGATGGAGCAGAATCATGGGATGGCCGCCCGAAGTGACGCTGCAGCCGGCGCGGCGGCCCACGCACCTTCGACCAACGAGCCGGTGGCCGACGCAACTCCGACCTACGAGCCGGGTCCCCGCACAGTCGACGACGTGCGCTGGTCGATCGACCCGGTCGACCCGCGTGACGGCCAGGCCATCACCCTGATGGGCCTGCTGGTCGAGGCGCACTCCCGTCTCACCCGCGTGCTCGGGGCGGAGATGGAGGAGGCCTGCGGGTTGCCGCTGAGCTGGTACGACGCGATGATCCGGCTCCGGCGCGCCCCGGGGGGCTTCACGACGATGACGCGCCTCGCGAGCGAGGTCTCCCTCACGTCGGGCGGCATCACCCGGCTCGTGGACCGGCTCGTGGACGCCGGCTACGCGCAGCGGCGCAGCTGCCCCACCGACCGCCGGAGCGTGTACGTGTCGCTCACCCCCGCCGGTGCCGCCAAGGTGGACGAGGCGACCGCCGCGCACCGGACCGGCCTCGACCGCCATCTCCTCGCTCCGCTGGGGGAGGCGGACCGCGCCGCCCTCGAGAAGGCGCTGCGCAAGCTCCGCTCCCAAGCCTGATCAGCGCCACTGCGGTCCCGCACGGCGCCGGGCCTGCGCCGGGCCCCGGTCGGTCCTTCGCATCGACCATGCAGGCACCCCGGAGCGGCGCCAGCTCCGGCGCCGATCGACGTGGGCCGCCGGCCTACCACGTGGGCCAACCTGTCGGCAGCGTCCCGGTGGGCGGTGTGTTCTGGAGCACGCCTGGTGGAGCGCCCAGCGACGCGAGCAGCTGCGAGAAGTTGTCACCAAACGCGGTGGAGTTGGCCCCGTCGAACTGGTTGTAGTCGTGCGCCATCGTGTATCCCTGGCCCGACGGGTCCGACCAACCGGTCTCGATCCCGTCGGGTCCCTCGTACATGGTGCCGAGCACCGTGGCGGCCGTCACCTGCTG
>JAJYYT010000495.1 GCA_021800645.1 Actinomycetes bacterium | reverse complement strand
GGTGGATGCGTCGTTCTCCGCGACCCCGTCCTCGGTGACAGCGTCCGGCGCTTCGAACGCCAGCGTCGAAGCTGCCACCTCGGGGACCACCACACCCTCCTCGGGGACCACCACACCCTCCTCGGGGACCACCACACCCTCCTCGGGCTCCGGGACAGCATCGTCGCAATCCGCGACGTCCTTGTCGGTCAGAGCCGACACACCGCCGGTCACGATGCTCGAGGGTGCCTACGACGCCGCGATCAGTCCGGTGACGGTGGCCGGATCAGCTGGGGCGCATGTACCCGCGGGGTACATCTGCCTCTCGCTCTCCTCAGGATCCTTCAGCACGACCGCCGTCGCGTCCGTGGCTGTGAGTGCCGGCAACGGCGCAGCGGGTTTGACCGCCACCTATCAAGACCAGGCGGGCACAGGCGCAGTCGTTGCCGAATTCCAGGTGAGCAAGGCGTCGACGACCGAGGACGCATACACCGTCTCGGGCCTCGCCGTCGATGCGCCCACAGCGACGGGCCCGGTCAGCGTCAAGGTGACGGACGGCAGCAACGCGTCCTGCGCGCACGACTCCTCGATGGTCGGCGTGGCGATCGCGTTCAGCGTCGCCCGGACACCGGTCACCCGCATCTTCGGCGCGACACCTGACGCGACCGCGGCAGCGGAGCTCGAGTACCAATTCGACGCTCAAGGCACAGACTGCCCGGGGCGGCCCGGTGCGCGACCCGTGGTGCTCGCGACGGACGCGACGTTCCCGGACGCGCTGGCGAGCGCGTACCTGGCGAGCTCGCTCGGCACGGGCGAGCTGTTGACGCCCACCGGAGGGCTCTCCGCGGCCACGGAGAACGCCATCCGGCTGGAGGGGATCACCCAGGTGTACATCGTCGGCGGTCCGCTCGCGGTGAGCACAGCGGTGTCGCAGCAGCTCGAGTCCATGCTCGCCTACGACTGCGGTGGCTCGGCCCCGCTCACAGCGGCGGGTCCCGTGCACATCGAGGTGGTCCGGATCGCCGGCGCGACCGAGTACGGCACCGCGCAGTGGGTCGCCGAGTACCCGCCGGCGGGCACCGTCGGTTCGCTCGACGTGTCCGGCGCCTACGTCGGGAGCGATCGGACAGGCGGCAGCGGGCGCTTCAACGACACTTCCGGCAGCGCCTCGCCCGCACCGGCGACGTCGTCGACACAGCCGACGGCGATCGTCGCGGACGGTCGTGAATTCCAAGACGCGGAGGCCGCGAGCGCGTTGTCCTACGCGGACCGGCTTCCCATCCTCCTGACGACACCGGCCGCCCTGTCCCCGCAGGTCCCCTCCGCAATCAGCGACCTCGGGATCAAGCAGGTGATCGTCATGGGCGGTCCGCTCGCGGTCTCCGATGGCGTCGTCTCCTCGCTCGAGTCGCTCGGCGTCTCCGTGCTGCGGATCGCGGGGCAGGACGCGCCGGACACCGCGGTGCAGCTCGCTGATTTCGAGATGGGGCCCAAGGCCGGGCACGTGGGCGTGGGATGGAGCGGGAGCGGCGGGGTGACCGTGGCTCGTGGGGATTTCTTCACCGACGGGCTCGCAGGCGCCATCGTCGCGGCGGGAGGAGGTCGGACACATGGGCACGCGCCCGAGCCGCTCCTCTTGTGCACAAACCCTTCGACGGTCGGGCACTACCTGTCGGCCTTTCTCGCCACGGCAGGCCGGACAGGGATCGACGGGGACGGCGCGGACCGCGTCGCGACGTTGACCATCCTCGGCGGTCCCGAAGCGGTGAGCCCGTCGGCAGTGGCCACAATGACCGGCGACCTGTGACCGGCGACCTGTGACCGGCGACCTGTGACCGGCAGCTGAGCGGAGGGTTCAGCGCTGCTGCACGAGGACCTCTCGTAGGCGGATGCGGTGCCCGGTGCGAAGGACGGCCCTCTCGTAGACGATCGCAGCGAAGCGCGCGACTGCGACGGTGCTCCCGATGCTCAGGGTCACGGCGACGAGGAACTCCCACCACGTGACCTCGCCCTTCGCGACGAGGAGCGGCATCCCGAAAGGCGCGGTCGGGGGGAGGTACGCGAGCACCTTCATGAAGAGCGACGCAGGCCCGGGACCGGCGTTCACGAGCGCGAGGACGTAACCGAGGATGATCGGCACGCTGAGCGGGAGGCTCATGCTCTGCGCCTGGTCCTGCCGTTCCGCCATGGAACCAGCGGCTGCGAAGACCCACGCGTAGAACGCGTAGGCCAGGACGAGCCAGAGCAGGGATGCGGCCACCACGGTGGGCGCGGTGCCCTTCAGCAGGTCCGAGCCGACGGCACCCGCCAGCACGAGCGCGAACGCGACCACCAGCCCAGCCTGGAGGAGCGCGACCAGCCCGATCCCGAGCACCTTGCCCCCGAGGAGCTGGACGGGGCGGACGGTCGCGAGCAGGACTTCGACCACTCTGCTGGTCTTCTCCTCCATGACGCCCACGAGCGTCCAGGTGAGGTACTGGGTGAGCAAGATGAAGATGAAGACCAGTCCGATGACCGACGTGCCGCGAGCGGCGCCGCTCGGCCGTGCTGCCGCGCTGCGGATGGGAAGAGGCCTGGCACGTGCGATGGCGGCCGCCTGCGACGTGCTCACGCCCGCGGCGCGAAAGGCGTTCTGCAGACCGAGCGCCGTGGCGATCGCGCGCGCGGCGGCCATCGCCGTTGTGGAGCCGCTCGCGGATGCGGCTGTCTCGACGAGAAGCGTCCGGCCCTCTTCGATCAC
>JAJYYT010000023.1 GCA_021800645.1 Actinomycetes bacterium | reverse complement strand
GACCCGGCACCGGCACGGCGAGCCGTTCGTTGGCGTCATGGGACGCCGAACGGCGCGCCGTGTCCGCGGCGGGTCAGCCCTTGCGAGGTTCGGGTTGCAGGACGGGGCCGCGCCCCTGGGGTGTGAGTCCCTTCGTCAGCCGCCGTCGGGACGGGGGCGGCTGGCACGTCCGGCCGTTACGGGCCGAGGGCTGATCCGGAGCGAGGAGGCGCCGTGGAACGACGAACCCACGGTCATGTCGTCTTCCCACCGCTCGGTCCCCGGTGCGGCTCACTCCGTCCAGGTCATCGCCAGCAGGGCGACGTCATCTGCTGCCGACTCCCCGGCGAGCATCGTGACCACGTGGTCGAGAAGCCGGTCTGGAGGGCCCGACGCCGCTCCGGCGAACCTGCGCAACCGCTCGAGGCCGGCGTCAAGGTACTCGCCGCGTCGCTCGACCAGGCCGTCGGTGTAGGCGAGGACGGACGCTCCCGATGGGACCTCGACGGTGAGGGGCTCGTACTGTTCGACTTCCGAGACACCGATCGGTGCGCCGGACACGACGGGCACGAATTCCGCGCCGTCGTGCGAGATGACCAAGGGGGGCAGGTGGCCGGCGCTCACAGCCGTCACCCGGTGCTCAGGGACGTCGACGTGCCCGAGCAGGACGGTTGCGAAGTGGCCGTCCTGCGCGACGTCCAGCAGTGCAGTCAGCTTGCAAAGGATGGTCTCGGCGTCGTCTCCCTGGGCTGCGTAGGCACGGATCGCATAGTGCAGGGAGGCCATGGTGTTCGCAGCGGGCAGGCCGCGTCCCGAGACGTCCCCGATCGCGAAGATGAAGGACCTGTCGTCGCATCGGATGACGTCGTACCAGTCGCCCCCGATGTCGGCTGACGAATCACCCGGGACGTACCTCGCGGCGAAGGCCATGCCCGGCACGGCGGGCAGGCGCTTCGGCAGGAGCGCATTCTGGAGCGTCTGGGAGATCGAGCGCTGCTCGGCGTAGAGCCGGAGGTTCTCCTGGGCGAGGTGCTCGGCGGTGCTTCGCCGTCGAGTCAGCCACTCGGTCATGACCACCGCAGCCGCGACGAGGGCGACGCCGACGACGCCGATGATCCAGGGCAGTGCGGGGAGTATGCCGCCCCCCAGCGGTCGCCGCGCCGAGGTGACGAGGTCGAGGGTGGTCGTGCCGAACGGGACGTGGAGGCTGGTGGTGGGTCCCGTTGGACCGGGTGTGGTCGCTTCGAGCAGGTGGCTCGCAACTGGCCGGGTGCCGAGGTACAGCGAATAGCTCAAGTCGTGGAACGCGGAGGACGGGGGAATGGCTGCATGGTGGCGGGGCGGGAGCGAGGACTCCGCGAACACGGCGTAGCGCGGCGCGGCGCCGATGCTCTCCACGGCGTACCCGATTCGGGGCGGCGACTGGCCGACGAGGTCGACGACGGAGAGCGCCTCGGGCGCGGGCACCTTCGAGAAGATCCGCTCGAGCGCCGCCGGCTCGGTGCTGAGCCGGCTCCGCTGCCCCAGCTGCATGAGCGGGACCGGACCGGAGGGAGAGATGCGCCACAGCGACAACGACAGGAACATCCGGGGACGCTTCCCCACGTCGGGAACGACATAGCGCTCGACGTCCGCGACGTCGCCATGGCTCGCGTCCGCGACGGCGACGGCCGTGGTGAGGGGTGTCTTGATCGTACGGACCGCCTCGTTCAGCACGACCCCGGCCGCGTCGGTCTGCGTGGCCAGGAGATGTGCTTGGGCGTGCGAGTTGACCAATCCGGTCAACCACACCAGTGAGCCGACCACGATGGCCCCGACGACGCCGACCACCGAGCTCATGAGGTGCGCCCGACGGGCCGACGCCGGGTGGGCTCCAGGCGCTGCGGTGGGTGCGCGTTCGCCGTTGACAGCCCCCGCGCCGTCGAGTGGCGGGGACGGGGGGGAGACGTCGGCAATTGCCATTGCGGGACGGTCCGTGATGGCGGTGAGACTAGTGAACTCCGGCGCGGCAGGTCCTGCGAGCATGGCAGGGCAGGTCCGGCCAGCTCCTCTGGTGGCTCCCGGCTCCCCGTGGGAGCCTCCCAGGCGGACCGGCTTCCTGCGGCGCCCTGGAATCCCGGGGGCCGACACGTCTACCGGGAATGCTGGGGCCAGAGCAGCGCAGCGACCTCGAATTCCGGGGCGACACCCGTTCCGGTAGCGTCCGCCTCCATGAGCCGGTCACACCTCGTCCCGGTGAAGATCGCGTACTACTCGATGGAGATCGCGCTCGACGACGGGCTGCCCACGTTCAGCGGGGGCCTCGGCGTGCTCGCCGGGGACCACATCCGGGCAGCGGCTGACCGCGCCCTGCCGCTCGGCGCCGTCACCCTCTTGTACAACCGCGGGTTCTTCTCGCAGTCCATCGTCGACGGCGAGCAGCGGGACGCACCCGTCGAGTGGTCCCCGACTGCGCAGCTGGAGGAGCTCCCCGTGCGCGTCGCGGTCGTCGTGGCCGGCCGGAGAGTCGAGATCCGCGTCTGGAGGAGGGTGGTCGAAGGCGTGGACGGTCACGGCGTCCCGGTCCACTTCCTCGACACCGACGTGGAGGAGAACGCGCCGGAGGACCGGCGGATCACCGACCGCCTCTACACGACCGACCCGTTCGACCGCCTGCGCCAGGAGGCGGTGCTCGGCCTCGGGGGCCCGCTCGTGCTCGACGCCCTCGGCTGCCAGGACCTCCGGGTTCACCACCTCAACGAGGGCCACGGCGCCCTCGTGCCCGTCGCCCTGCTCGCTCGCCGCCTCGCGGGTTTCGATCCCGCCGGCGTGCTGTCGCGCGGGCTCCTCGGGGCCGGCGAGGAGGATCTCGACGCCATCCGGCGTCGATGCGTGTTCACGACCCACACTCCGGTGCCCGCAGGTCATGACCGGTTCGCTCCCGAGGTGGCCGAGGCGGTGCTCGGTCGACCGGTGCTCGACGCGTTGCGCGCTTTTGGGTGCCTCGAGGAGGACGGCTGGCTGAACATGACCCTCCTCGGAATGCGCGGAGCGGGTTTCGTGAACGGGGTCTCGCTCAGGCACCGCGACGTGACCCGAGCGATGTTCCCGTCTCAGCAGGTCGAGGCGGTGACCAACGGGGTGCACAGCGCCACCTGGGCTGCACCTGCAACCGCTGAGGTCTTCGACCGCCACCTTCCAGGATGGCGCCGGGACAGCAGCCAGCTCCGGTATGCCTCGGGGCTCCCGATCCCCGAGCTCCGGGCGGCACATGAGCGCAACAAGAGGGCTCTGTGCGACGAAGTCCACCGCGGCACCGGCATTTCTATGGACCCCGAGGTGCTCACGATCGGGATCGCCCGTCGCTTCGCCACGTACAAGCGCAACGATCTCGTGCTGAACGATCTGGACCGGCTCGTCGCGATCGCTCGGACCACCCCGCTCCAGATCGTCTTCGCGGGCAAGGCGCATCCCAGCGACGAAGAGGCGAGGGAGATGATCCGGCGCGTGACGTCGGTCTCGGGCACCCGCGACGGAGGACTGATCATCGCGTTTGTGGGGGGCTACGGGATGCGGCTCGCCCGCACGCTGTGCGCAGGGAGCGACGTGTGGCTCAATACCCCCATCCCGCCGAACGAGGCGTCCGGCACGAGCGGGATGAAGGCGGCGCTCAATGGCGTGCCGAGCCTCAGCACCCTCGACGGGTGGTGGATCGAGGGCTGGATCGAAGGGGTGACGGGCTGGGCGATCGACGTGCCCGAGGGCAACCCGCGAGACCTCGGCGCCGAGATCGGTGCTCGCGTCGCGTGCAGCGATCCCCGGGGGAGCGGTGACGCAGACGACGCCGAGCTCCTCTACCGTGTCCTCGAGGCGGCAGTCGCGCCGACCTACTACAAGGACCGAGACGCGCTCACGGCGATGGGTCGTCACGCGGTGGCGCTCAATGCCTCGTTCTTCTCGGCACATCGCATGGTCGACGAGTACGCGCGCAGGGCGTACCGTCCGGCCCTGCACGGATGACCTCCTTGCGCTCCGTGCGCCGCTTCGTCCGCTGACCTCGGAGAGCCCACAAGTGCGACAATCCGCCACGATGGACGCCGCCACAATAGGCTCGGCAGCCACGGGCTCGGCAGCCACGGGCTCGGCAGCCACGGGCTCGGCAGCCATGGGCTCGGCAGATCGCGAAAAGCGCGTGGCCGCGGAAGCCGCCGCCGAGCTGGTCGAGGATGGCATGTCCGTCGGGCTCGGCACCGGCACGACGGTCGCACATCTGCTGCCGGCTCTCGCCCGCCGTGGGCTCGACATTCGCTGCGTAGCGACCTCCCCGCACACTGCTGCGCTCGCACGCCAGGTCGGCCTCAGGATCGAGCGCTTCTCCACGATCGACCGTCTCGACGTCGCCGTCGACGGCGCAGACCAGGTCGCGCCTGACGGGTGGCTCGTGAAGGGCGGCGGCGCGGCCCACACCCGCGAGAAGCTCGTGGCGGCGGCGGCCGATCGGTTCATCGTGATCGTCGACTCGACGAAGCTCGTTGCCGTGCTCACCCCGCCCGTTCCGCTCGAGCTGCTCGGATTCGGGATCGCCTCCTCGCTCAGGCGTCTTGGTGCGATCGGACCTGTGCGCAGGCGTGACGGTGTGGCGCGCAGCCCGGATGGCGGTGTCATCTGCGACTACCTGGGAGACGTGGTGGACCCCCGCTCGCTCGCCGCGGCGCTGGAAGCCGTCCCAGGGGTGGTGGAACACGGGCTGTTCCCCCCCGAGATGGTCGCCGAGATCATCGTCGGCCGCAAGGGTCGAGCGCGAGCGCGGCATCTTCGCGCACCGTCGAGCGGCAGGGGGAAGTGAGTGATGGCCTGGGGCGAGGTGGGCAGGGTCGGCGGTGCGCGACCCGGGTCGGCGCTGCGACTCGGGCACGAGCGGGTCTCCCGGGCTCGAGCGGGCACGAGCGGGTCTGCCGGGCTCGAGCGGGCACGAGCGGGTCTGCCGGGCTCGAGCGGGCACGAGCGGGTCTGCCGGGCCACGCACCTTGGGGTGCGATCAGGGTCAGCTGGCAAGGGGCGCGGCAGCGCGATCTGCCATCACGAGCGACGCGGCAGCCTGCACCCGGCCCGCCGGAACGGAGGGGTCGCCCGACAAGAGTTTCTGGAGTGGTCCGCGCTTGTCTTCGCCGCTCACCAGCCACAGCACCTGGCGGGCACGCTCGATTCCCGGGTACGTGAAGGTCATCCGCCGCCGGCCCTCGTAGGGCCCGGCGGTCAGTGCCACCGGCCGGTCCCGGACCTCGAGGACCGGGTCTGTGGGCACGAGAGATGCCGTGTGGCCGTCGGCGCCGATCCCCAGGTGCACCAAGTGGAACTGATGGGGCAACGACGCTCCGTAGCGGGTCGCTGCGCCCTCGAGGTCGCTGTCTTCGACCGGCATCGGTCGGACCTCGGCGTCCCTGTCGCCCAGCGCCTCTTGGAGGTGGACGAGATTGCGGTCCGGATCGCCCCGGGGCGCGATCCGCTCGTCGACCTGCCAGACGACGGTGCGCTCCCAGGGCATCTCGAGCGTGGTCAGGATGCCGAACATCTGCCAGGGTGAGTGGCCGCCGCTGACGGCGAAGTGGAAGGTGCCTTCGTCGTGGGCTGCGTCGCGTGCGAGATCGGCGACATAGCGGGCTGCGGCGTTGGAGAGCGAGTCGACGCCGTCGAACACGATCAGGTCATGGTGCATGGGGGAGGGTTCTGGGGCGAGGGTTCTGGGGCGAGGGTTCTGGGGCGAGGGGCGAGGGTTCTGGGGCGAGCGGGAGGCGAGGGGCGAGGGGTCTCGGGCGACTACGACCCGGCGGGCATCTCTGCATGCCCGCCGAATTCACTGCGCATCGCCGACAGAAGCTTGGCCGTGAGCTCGCCGAGCGCCCGGGACTCGAACCGCTCGTACAGCGCCGCGGAGATCACCGGCGCCGGGACTCCTTCGTCGATTGCCGCGAGGACGGTCCAGCGACCCTCTCCCGAGTCGGACACGCGCCCTGCGAACTGCTCGAGCTTCGGTGTGCGGGCGAGCGCGTCGGCGGTGAGATCGACGAGCCAGGAGCCCACCACCGAGCCGCGTCGCCAGAGCTCGGCCACCTCCGCGAGGTCGATGGAGTACTGATAGGCCTCGGGGTCACGCAGAGGCGTCGTCTCCGCGTCTCTCTCCTGCGGCTTCGTGCCCGCGTCGGCGTGTCCGATGATGCTCAAGCCTTCGGCGATCGCCGCCATCATCCCGTATTCCACTCCGTTGTGCACCATCTTCACGAAGTGGCCCGCACCGCTCGGGCCACAGTGGAGGTAGCCCTCAGGTGCCGTGCCGTCCGCCCTGGTCCTGCCCGGCGTGGGGGGCGCGCTGGCGCGCCCTGGGGCGATCGTCTTGAAGATCGGGTCGAGCCTTCGTACCGCTTCGGTCTCACCACCGATCATCAGGCAGTAGCCGCGCTCGAGTCCCCAGACACCTCCGCTCGTGCCGCAATCGACGAAGTGGATCCCGCGTGCGGAGAGGTCCTTCGCCCTCGCGATGTCGTCGCGGTAGTACGAGTTGCCGCCGTCGATCACGGTGTCTCCCGCATCCAGCACACCGACGAGCTCGGAAAGGGTCGAGCCGACGATGGCCGCCGGGAGCATGAGCCACACGGCACGCGGCGGCTCCAGCTTGGCAACGAGGTCGGCAAGCGACGTCGCGCCCGTCGCCCCCTCCGATTGGAGCGGTGCCACCGCTCGCGGGTCGACGTCGTAGACGGTGGCTCGGTGTCCGTCACGCATCAGCCGTCGGACGAGGTTCGCGCCCATCCTGCCGAGACCGACCATGCCGAGCTGCATCGGAGTGTCCGTGGCCATGTCGCCACCCTAGGCCCGATCCCGCCTGCGCGGTCCAGTGGCGAGCGTGCCCCAGCTCAGCCGCGCTGCTTGAGGGCCCGGTAGTGGCGAATCAGCGCGTTGGTCGACGCGTCGTGCGCAAGGTCGGGCTCCAAGCTGCTCTCGAGCTCCGGGACGATCGCCTTTGCCAGTTGCTTGCCGAGCTCCACACCCCACTGGTCGAAGGAGTCGATGTCCCACAGGGCCCCCTGGACGAACACGTCGTGCTCGTAGAGCGCCACCAGCGCGCCCAGGAGGCGTGGAGTGAGCAGCTCGGCGAGAAGCACGTTGGACGGCCGGTTACCGGGCATGACCCTGTGGGGGACCACAGCCTCAGCGGCTCCTTCCGCGCGGACCTCCTCCTGCGTGCGGCCGAAGGCGAGCGCCTGTGCCTGGGCGAAGACGTTGGACATGAGGAGGTCGTGGTGCTCGCGCAGTGGGTTCAGGCTCTTGCCGAACCCGATGAAGTCCACCGGCACGAGACGGGTTCCCTGGTGGAGCAACTGGTAGAAGCTGTGTTGCCCGTTCGTCCCCGGTTCTCCCCAGTACACCTGGCCGGTGTCATAGTCGACGGGCGAGCCCGATACGGTCACGCGCTTTCCGTTCGACTCCATGGTGAGCTGCTGGAGGTACGCGGGGAAGCGCTTCAGGTACTGGCTGTAGGGAAGGACGCCCACAGTCTGCGCGCCGAAGAACTCGTTGTACCAGAACGACAACAGTCCCATGATGACCGGCATGTTGCGCTCGAGCGGTGCAGTGAGGAAGTGCTCGTCCATCTCGTGGAATCCAAAGAGCATCTCTTCGAAGTGCTCGGGCCCCACGGCGAGCATCGTCGAGAGCCCGATCGCCGAGGCCATTGAATAGCGTCCCCCGACCCAATCCCAGAATCCGAACATGTTCTTGGTGTCGATGCCGAAGTCGGCGACGAGCTCGGCGTTCGTGGAGACCGCGACGAAATGCCTCGCGACGGCAGCGTCGCTTCCGAGAGAGCCCACGATCCATTCGCGTGCCGTGGTTGCGTTCTCGATCGTCTCGAGCGTCGTAAAGGTCTTGGACGACACGATGAAGAGCGTCTCTTCGGGGAGGAGGTCGCGAGTCGTTTCGACGAAGTCAGCGGCGTCGATGTTGGAGACGAAACGAAACGTCATGTCGCGCCGTGAGTACCAGCGAAGCGCCTCATAGGCCATCACCGGCCCGAGGTCGGAGCCACCGATCCCGATGTTCACGACGTTGCGGATGGGGCGCCCCGTGAACCCGGTCCACCTTCCCTCGCGCACCTGCGTCGAGAACGCCGCCATACGTCGGAGCACCTCGTGGACCTCGCACACCACGTCGACGCCGTCGACGAGGAGCGAGGCGTGCTCGGGCATGCGTAAGGCGACGTGGAGCGCCGGCCGGTCCTCGGACACGTTGACGTGGGCGCCGGCGAACATGGCGTCTCGCCGTCGCTCGAGATCCGATTCCCGGGCCAACTGCACGAGCAGGCGGAGCGTCTCGTCGGTGACCAGGTTCTTCGAGTAGTCCAGGTAGAGCCCGGCCGCCTCCAAGCTCATCCGCTGCGCTCGCCCTGGATCGCTCGAGAAGAGCTCGCGCAGCTGGATCCCGTCGATCTCGGAGCGATGGCGTTCGAGGGAGCCGTATCCGGGGCGGGTGCGGAGAGGTCCGGGCAGGCCGGTCGCCGGGGCCGGCGAGGCCGGCGAGGATGTCGAGGCCGGCGAGGATGTCGAGGCCGGCGAGGATGTCGAGGTGTCGGGCATCGAACGCCGACGCTACCGGCGGATGGTGCGCACGACCACCACCGAGCTCCTTGCAGCTCTATCGAGCCTGTCCGTCAAGGCGAGTTGGGCGCCCCCGGGTGGGGTGCCCGGGCTTGGTCGGGATGTGCTCGGGCCTGGCGGGGAGCGTGCGATCGCCTGATGTGGCGTGGGCTGAATCGTCCTCACGGGTGGCCGCTACGGTCCTGCGCAGCTGCTCGAGGCTGGCAGCCAGCAGTCTTGAGACGTGCATCTGGCTGATGCCGACCCGAGCGGCGATCTCGGACTGGGTGAGCCCGTTGGCGAAACGGAGCTGGAGGATCAGCCGCTCACGCGGCGCGAGCTGGGCAATGGCAGGGGCCAGCAGCTCGCGGTCCTCGATGGTGTCGAACGACGCGTCGTCCTCTCCGATGTGGGACGCGAGGGTCTCTTCGTTCCGGTCGGTCGCGTCGATCGAGGAGGTGCGGTACCCCTGCCCGGCTTCCAGGGCTTCGAGCACGGCCTCCTCGGTGGCCGCGGTCGCCACAGCGAGCTCGTGCACGGTCGGCGAGCGACCGAGCTCCTGGGACAGGGTCTCGGTCACCTTGCCTAGCTCGAGGTAGAGCTCCTGGACCCTTCTCGGTGCGCGCACCGCCCACCCCTTGTCGCGGAAGTGACGCTTCAGCTCGCCGATGACCGTGCGCGTCGCGAAGGTGGTGAACTCGACGCCGCGATTGGGATCGAACCTGTCGACCGATTTGACGATCGCGAGCGAGGCGACCTGCACCAGGTCCTCGTAAGGCTCTCCCCGGTTGGCGTAGCGACGAGCGAGCTGGTGCGCCAACCCGAGATGCGCAGTCACGAGCCGGTCCCGCACGGCGGGGTCCCGGTTCGCGACAAGTTCGAGGAAAAGCTCCTTCGTGTCTTCGCCCAGCCAGCGGGCCTCGTCAGTCATCATTCATGCGTCAGACCGTCATCATTCATGCGTCAGACCGTCCCGTCATGCGTCAGACCGTCCCGTCATGCGTCAGACCGTCCCGTCATTACGTCAGACCGTCCCGTCATGCGTCAGACCGTCCCGTCATTACGTCAGACCGTCCCGTCCGACCGTTGCTTGCGCAACCACGCGGCCGGCTGCCCGTTGCTCGGCCCATGGCCGTGCTCGTCGACGAGCGCGTCGAGGATCCGAAGAGACAGGTCGTCGGCGTCCGCTCCGCTCGGACCGCGCGTCGGGTCGCCCACTTCGTACGCACAATGCACGGTGATCGCGTCTCCGTCGCATTCGTAGTTGAGATGGAGCCGGCCGTCTTCACGTGAACCGACGAGCGACAGGCAAAGCTCTTCGACAGCGAGGCGAAGGTCCTCGATGTCCTCCACGCCAAAGCCTGCCCGGCTCGCGACGGTCGCCGCGGCAAGTCGTGCGAGGACCACGAGATCGGCCTGGACAGGAATGGAAAGATCGACCGAGACGGTGCTCGTCTTGTCCTCGACCATGCTCACTTCACGCTCCCCACCGCTTCGTGCACGGTCTCGAAGATCGAAAAGACGCCGGTCAGACCCGTGATCTCGAAGACCTTCAGGATCCGTGGCTCTGCGATCACCAAGGGGAGGTCGCCACCCGCCTCACGGCAGCGCTTGAGGGCGCCTACGAGGACCCCGAGCGCCGTGGAGTCGAGGAAGGTCACGCCGAGGAGGTCGACGACGACGTTGGCATTGCCCGACGTGGTGAGTGCCTGCAATCGGTCTCGCAACGGGGGGGCGGTCGCGACGTCGATCTCCCCGGACGCCGCGACGACCGGCACGCCGTCGACCACGCCATCTTGGATCTTGAAGCTCTGGTCCATACGTCACGGCTCCTTTTCGTGGTCCCCTCAGTGGATTCGTGGTCCCCTCAGTGGAAGGGTCTCGTTTCGAGCCCCGATGCGGGCGCCGATCCAGCACACGCGGTGCAGCGAGGCCCTGCAACCTCGGGTGCCCGGACGCCAGGGATACCCCCGCGGGGCGACCGCTACACCCGCGGACACGAGGTTAGGCCGGATTGCGGCCTCGCAGGGCTATGTGCGGGTACGACGCGGGGGCGCGACGAAAGGGCGCGACGCGAGGCTGAACTGGTGGGTCACGGCATCAAGTCGAGCTCGAACCAGACCACCTTGTGGGTTCCCAGCTGCTCGGTTCCCCACATTGTGGCGATCGCGTCGACGATCGCCATACCGCGTCCGTGCTCGCGCTCGCCGTTCATCTTGAGCACCCGGGGGAGGCCCGCGCCGGAGTCGGTGACCTGCACGCGGAGGCGGTCGGGCGCGGCGTCGACCTCGAGGCAGAACCACCCCCCGCCGTGGACGACGGCATTGGTGACGACCTCGCCTGCGAGAAGGACGGCGATGTCCCTCACGTCGGAGGGGGACGCTGCCATGGCGTCCTCGACGAAGCGGCGCGCGTCGCGGACCGACGCCGCGTCGCCCGCCATGCGGAGCCGCCGCGGCGCCGGCTGACCTGCAGCCCGTGACAAAGGCGGTGATGCCTGCGGTCGCTCCCTCGTTGCCGGCGCCGTGTCCGTGGTCGACACCCCCTTGGTTGACACCCCCTTAGTCGGAATGTCCTTCGTCGGCACGACCTGTGTCGACACGTCCTTCGTCGACACGTCCTTCGTCGACACGTCTATCGTCGGTCCTCTCCGTACTTCCGGTCCCAAAGGTGCACTGCCGCTCCCCCGGTGCAATCGCGTCTCAACCGGTTACCTCTCCGCGGTGGGGAAGCGTCAAACCCCACGGTGCGCTATCTACGACGACCCGTCCAGCTCGACGGACACTGTCGGCTGCTCGCCCTCCTCCAGGACGAGACACCCGGGGTCGATCACACCGGCCTCGAGGAGATCCCGTTGGGCCGTGCGGAGGCTCTCGAGGCGATCAGGCCGGTCGATGACGGTGAGGCGTGCGACTCTCGCCCGCATCGAGCGCTTGGCCTCCGTCTTCGCCCTTCGGACGGCGGCGAGGACCTCGGAGGTGACCTCGAGCACCGGCGCGTCACCCCAGCGGACAGGTGCCGGTCCTCCATCCGTGGCCGGTCCAGCACCCTCGGCGGATCTCTCACCGACGGACGGTCCTGCGGCGTCGACGAGCCTGGTGGCGATGAGCGGAGCGAGCTCGGCCTCAGGGTCCGGCCAGGGAGCGAGGTGGACCGAGCCGGCTTGCCACCAGCTCCACACCTCCTCGGTCACGTAAGGAAGGAACGGCGCGAAGAGTCGGAGCTGGACCGAGAGGGCCAGCGAGAGCGCCCGTCTCGCCGAGATGGCTCCAGGGTCGTCGCTACCGCCGTAGGAGCGGCTCTTCACGAGCTCCAGGTAGTCGTTGCAGAAGGACCAGAAGAAGCTCTCGGTCGCCTCCAGGGCACGGGAGTGGTCGTAGTCAGCCAAAGCGGCGGTCGCCACTCTGACGACGCCGCCGAGCCGCCGCAGGAGGTCCCGGTCGATCGGCTCCGAGAGGCCGGCGTCCCCCCCTGCGCCGGCGTCCCCCCCCGCGCCGGCGTCCCCCCCTGCGCCGGCGTCCCCTTCCGAGCCGGCGCCTTCTCCCGAGCCGGCGTCCCCTTCCGAGCCGGCGCCTTCTCCCGAGCCGGCGTCCCCCCCTGCCGAGCCGGCCTGTCTTCCGAGCACGAACTTGGACGCGTTGAGGATCTTGATGGCAAGACGGCGGCCGACCTTCATCTGACCCTCGTCGAGCGCGGTGTCCGTGCCGAGCTTGCCGTTCGCCGCCCAGTACCGGACCGAATCCGCGCCGTGCCGCTCCAGGTAGGGCAACGGAGTGGTCGCGTTGCCCTTGGACTTCGACATCTTCTTGCGGTCGGGGTCCGTGACGAAGCCGGAGATGGCCGCGTCCGACCAAGGGAGCTGCCCGAATTCCAGCTCCGAACGCACGACAGTGGAGAAGAGCCACGTGCG
>JAJYYT010000494.1 GCA_021800645.1 Actinomycetes bacterium | reverse complement strand
AGCCCATTGCTGCTAAAAACCCCAAGGAAATTCTGTACCGAGCTGCGCGAGCTCCTCCGGGCGGTCGCGACCGCGCTCGCGGTCACGACCGCGGCACCGGCGACCTCGGTCGTCGACCCGATCGGCGAGGACCGCGGCACCTCGGCCGCAGAGCTCCTCTTGGCGGCCGACGCGCTCCCGGCCGCCTGAGCCGAGGACCTGAGCGCGGGACCCGAGCGGGGGCCGAGCCGGGGAGCCGGGCCGGGGCCGCAGTCGGCCGGGCGACGCCCGGAGGGCCGACGGGATCATGCGGACCCCGCAGGCATCCGGCGGAGCCGGGGAGAGCTGCGGAGAACTACAGAACAGAGGAAACAAGAGGGAGCAGGAGGAGCCCGACATGTCCAGCGTCTCCGACGGCCGCCGCACTCGCCTCCTCGCGCTGCAGCGCCTGGCGATCGAGACGGGGCGCCGAGACTTCGATGCGCGGTACCCCGACCTCGCCTTCACCCCTGTCGTCGCGCTGATCTGCGCGTACGAGGAGGAGGACAACCTCGGCGCGGTGCTCGCCCGCATCCCCGAGAAGGCCTGCGGTCTCGCGGTCACCCCGCTCGTCGTCGTCGACGGCGGCGACGACGCGACCGACGAGGTTGCGCTGAAGGCGGGCGCGGTCACCTTCGTCTTCCCGACGAACCTCGGCCACGGGGTCGCCCTGCGCGTCGGCTACGACCTGTGCGTGCGGGGCGGGGCGCGCTACGTGGTCACCCTCGACGCCGATGGGCAGAACGACCCTGCGGAGATGGAGACCATGCTCCAGCCGCTCGTCGACGACGAAGCCGACTTCGTCGTCGCGTCCCGGCGGCTCGGGGTGGACGAGACCGCCGACGGCTACCGCAAGCTCGGCGTGCGGTGGTTCTCCTGGCTCATGAACCTGCTCATGGGCTCGAAGCTCACGGACACCTCGAACGGCTATCGCGCGTTGCGGGCGAGCATGCTGTCCGACGTCGCCCCCCGCCTCGAGCAGGACCAGTACCAGACCGCAGAGCTGCTGATCACCGCGATGAGCCGGGGCTGGCGGGTGACCGAGCGCCCCACGGTCTGGCACGAGCGCACCTCAGGGCAATCGAAGAAGGGCAGCAACCTCCTCTACGGCTTCCGGTACGCCTCGGTGATCCTGAGGACCTGGCGCAGGGAGCGCGCATTCGGCGGCGGGCTCGGGATCGGGCTCGCCCGCGGGCGGGGGTTCAGCGCGCGGGGGTGAGCGACGTGACCACGGTGGCCGCCGGGGTCACCGTGGTCACGGAAGCCGCGGGGTCAGTGGTCACGGAAGCCCACGGAAGCCGCGGGGTCAGTGGTCACGGGGCCACGGAGGCCGAGCGGGTCGCCGTGGTCTACGGAGGCCTACGGAAGCCCGACGACCGGTGTCGTGGCGTGGTCGAGCGGCAGACCGCCGACGTGGGTCCCGGTGGCACCTGTCACGAAGATCCCGTAGTCCTCGTCTGTGATCCGGTTCGCCGCGACCGTGGTGTCCGTGAGCGACGCCTTCGATGTCACCGCGACGACGAGGATCCCGACCATCTTGGGGGGACCGTCGATCTTGCCCCAGCCGTCGCCGTCGAGCGTGTTGGCGACGATCGAGTTGCCCGAGACCAGGTCACCCGGGGCGTTGCTGTGCAGGACGATCCCGGGGATGAACGAGTCCGTGACCGTGTTGCGCACGACCGTGTTGTCCGAGACCGTCGTTGTCGGGGTGTCGGCTGCGACCACGATCCCGCCCACGACCGGGCCATGGCTCGTGAATGCTCCGGCGATCCCGGTCACGGTGTTCCCGAGCACGACGTCGTCGAAGATGCCCCCGCCCGGGTCGTAGGCGGCGAGGACGATCCCGCACCCCTTGTAGTTCCCGCTCACGGTGTTGCCCATCACGACGTCGTTCGTGGAGGCCATCGGCGTCGACGGTCCCGGTGTCGGGGCACCCGGGTCCATCGGCCCGTCGTCGGCGATCCCGATCCCGCCGTCCGCGAGGTTGCCTGTGACGGTGTTGTCGCGGACGACCGAGTCGGTCGTCCCGACAAGCTCCACCGCCTTGTTCTCCGCGATCCCCTCCGTCGGGGCGACACCGTTGCCGGTGACGGTGCTGTCCTCGATCGTCACGTGCGACGTGTCCTGTACGAAGATGCCGTGGTCGTTCGCGCCGGTGACCGTCGCGCCGTCGATCACGACGTGCTCGACGCCCGGGCCGACGTAGATCCCCACGTCACAGCCCGTGGCATCGACGCTCCCCTCGATGCGCTGCCCCGAGGTCGCGACGATGCTCGCCGTGAGACCCGTCGTACCCGCAGGGACGCACGTCGACAACGGGGTCGCCCCGGCGAGCGCCGGGGGGGCGGTGACGCCCATCACCCCGAGCGTGAGGGGGGCCAGCCCTATGACTGCCGCCGCGCCGACCTCCAGCTTCTGCACCAGTTGCATGATGATCCCTCCTCGAGCCGGGACCCGCCCGTCTCCGCCTCGGCCAGCCCTCGGACCGGCCCACTGCCCGACAGTTTCTCGTCGCGCACCCCGGCGGTCAACTCGGGACGGCCACCTCAGGGCGGCCACCTCGGGACGGCCTACTCGGGACGGCCACCTCGGGACCGCGACTGGAGCTCGCGAGCCGGCCCGCAGCGCGACGACGACATGACCATCACACGACCATCACATGGCCATCACATGGCCATCACATCCCGGCGTGCCTCGTCGTAGACG
>JAJYYT010000493.1 GCA_021800645.1 Actinomycetes bacterium | reverse complement strand
GCGACCAGCGGGCCAGCTGCGAGTCGGGCGGCCGCCTGCCGACCCGCTCCCCCGCCCCGACGCCAGAGGAGGTCCACTGACCGTGCTCCGCACCCTCTTCCTCCACCCTCCCTCCTACGAAGGGTTCGACGGGGGCGCAGGTTCCCGTTACCAGGCAAGGCGGGAGATCCGCTCCTTCTGGTACCCGACGTGGCTCGCACAGCTGGCGGCGCTCGTCCCGGGCAGCAGGCTGGTCGACGCACCGCCGGCCGGGCTCGGGCTCGCGGACATCCTGCCGCTCGCCACGGAGCACGAGCTGTGCGTCCTGCACACCAGCACGCCGTCGTTCCCCGGCGACGTCGAGGTCGCAGAGGCGCTGAAGGCGGCGAACCCCGACCTCCTCGTCGGGTTCGTGGGCGCCAAGGTAGCAGTGGACCCCGAACGATCTCTCCTCGCGTCGCCCGCCATCGACTTCGTCGCCCGTGAGGAGTACGACTTCACGATCCTCGAGATCGCGCAGGGATACCCGCTCGAGCGAGTCGACGGCATCACCTACCGCGACGCGAGCGGCGCCCCGGTGCGCAATAGCGACCGGGCCGTCCTCGAGGACATGGACCTCCTCCCCTATGTCACCGACGTGTACAAGCGCGACCTCCGAGTGGAGGACTACTTCATCGGCTACCTGAAGCACCCGTACGTCTCGCTCTACACGGGACGGGGGTGCCGGTCGCAGTGCACGTTCTGCCTGTGGCCGCAGACCGTCGGCGGCCATCGCTACCGCACCCGCAGCGTCGGCCACGTGCTGGGCGAGATGGCGCTGCTGAAGGAGTCCCTCCCCCAGGTGAAGGAGGTCTTCTTCGACGACGACACCTTCACCGACAACCGCCCGCGCGCAGAAGAGATCGCGCACGGCATGGGCCGCCTCGGCCTCGAGTGGTCGTGCAACGCAAAGGCCAACGTGCCGTACGACACGCTGAAGGTGCTACGCGACAACGGGCTGCGGCTGCTCCTCGTCGGGTTCGAGTCGGGGAACCAGCAGATCCTCACCAACATCAAGAAGGGCGTGAAGGTCGACCGGGCCCGCCAGTTCGCCGCGGACTGTCGCGACCTCGGCATCACGATCCACGGCACGTTCATCGTCGGCCTCCCGGGCGAGACCGCCGAGACGATCCAGGAGACGATCCGCTTCGCACGCGACGTCAACCCCCACACCATCCAGGTGTCGATCGCGGCGCCCTACCCCGGGACCGCGCTGTACCGACAAGCGAAGGAAGAGGGATGGCTGTCCGACGACGACGCCGCGCTCGTCGACGAGCACGGCGTCCAGACCGCGGCCCTGTCGTACCCCGGCCTCGACAGGACCGAGATCTTCGACTCCGTGGAGACGTTCTACCGGAAGTTCTACTTCCGTGCGGGGAAGATCGCCGAGATCTCCGCCGAGATGGTGCGCGACGGCGACGTCATGAAGCGGCGCCTGCGCGAGGGGGTGGAGTTCGTCCACTTCATGCGGCGGCGGCACCAGCCCGCGTAGCCGCGCCGTTCGATCTTCTGCGGTCGGAGGCCGGCCCCGCCCGTCTCGGGGGATCTGCACCGCGTCCGATGATGCGCCGGCAGCCAAGCGGTAGCCTGCACGGTGGTCGGAGGCGTCATGGCGTGTCCCAGGTGCGGAGTCGAGAACCGTCCGGAGCGGAGGTACTGCTCGCGCTGTGGAGCTCCACTCGTGCCGGTGTGCGACGCGTGCGGGGCCACGAACGAGCACGGCGACGCGTACTGCGGCGAGTGCGGCACGGCGCTCGGCGGCGCGTGCCGGCCCGCCGAGACGGACGCGCCGCCGCACGGGGCGATGGCGGCCGGTTCGTCGCAGACGGCCGAGCGCCGGCTCGTCTCGGCCCTCTTCGTCGACCTAGTCGGGTTCACGAGCCTCGCAGAGACTCGTGACGCCGAGGACGTCCGGGACCTTCTCTCCCGGTACTTCGACGTGGCTCGCGCGACCGTGGAACGCTACGGCGGGACCGTCGAGAAGTTCATCGGCGACGCGGTGATGGCCGTGTGGGGAGCGCCCGCCGCCAACGAGGACGACGCCGAGCGCGCAGTCCGCACCGCGCTCGACCTCGTCGCATCGGTCGCCCAGCTCGGCCACGAGGTCGGCATGCCCGCGCTCTCCGCCCGCGCCGGCGTGCTGACCGGCGAGGCGGCCGTCAACATCGGCGCGGCCGGCCAGGGCATGGTGGCCGGCGATCTCGTCAACACGGCCTCGCGCTTCCAGTCGGCGGCCGATGCGGGCACCGTGCTCGTGGGCGAAGCCACCTACGCCGCGGCGCGCGACGCGATCGCGTTCGCCGAAGTCGGCCGGCTCGACCTCGAGGGAAAGAGCGAGCCGGTGCGGGCATGGCGAGCGCTGCGGGTGGTCGCCAAGCGCAGGGGGGTCGGGAGGAGCGAGGCTCTCGAGCCCCCATTCGTGGGACGCGACGACGACCTCCGGCTCCTCGTCGACCTCCTCCATGCGACCGGCCGGGAGGGCCGGTCGCGTCTCGTCTCGGTCTCCGGCACGGCGGGCATCGGGAAGAGCAGGCTGGCATGGGAGCTCCAGAAGTACGTCGACGGGCTCGCCGAGGCCGTCTACTGGCACCACGGGCGCTCCCCGGCCTACGGCGAGGGCGTCAGCTTCTGGGCGCTCGGCGAGATGGTCCGCATGCGGGTGGGGATCACCGAGGTCGAAGACCCGACGACGGCACGGGGGCGCCTCGCCTCGTCGGTGG